>NZ_JAFCXG010000006.1:0-194469 GCF_049898185.1 Acinetobacter sp. 40AMC3-4 | reverse complement strand
GCTTTTGCAATCCCGAAACTTGGCGCACGTTTATTGGTTCCGTCAAAGCGTGCAGTGACCAGATCAGACAGTGCAGCCACTTCGGACACCAGTTCCTGGATTTTGGCTGATTTGTCAGAACTATCCAGAGTGGCGACCAGTTCAATTGGGCCTTCCAGGCGTTCTAATAGGGTTTTAAGTTGAGCTGAAGTATTTCGGTCTAACATTGCTAACGTCTCCAAAGGAGTAAATGTTTATTTGATAACAGGATATTAAATGAATTGAATAAATAGTTAAAACAGTTTGTTTTTATTTTATTGATCGGATTTACAGATTTGTTGAAAAATTCATTATTAATTTCAAAGTTCTATATGGGGTCGAAAGATTAATCTTCAAGTAGTTTAGAGCAAGAATAAGGATTTTCAGCTAAGATTAAAACAAGATATTTGAGAATTGAATGATGGAATTACAACGCGGTATTTATCAACATTATAAGGGACAGCTTTATCAGGTGTTTCATGTCGCCACGCACAGTGAAACTGAAGAAAAGCTAGTGGTTTATCAATGTCTTTATGGGGATTATTCAATTTGGGTACGTCCTTTAACGATGTTCACTGAGACCATTACTACCCACGATGATCGTGAAGTAGAACGCTTTAAATTGATTCAGGCACTTTAAGCCAAACAGACTCAGGGAAGAGTGATGCAAAATTCAGATAAATTTGAAAGATTCATGCAAGAATTATATGAAAAATTTCATAGGCATGACCTTAAACAGGCAGATCGCCTGCACCGATATCGCAATATAGAGCCAGAATCAGGCCGATTTTTATCTATGCTGATTCGTGCGCAACAATCCAAAAATATTCTGGAAATTGGCACCTCTACCGGTTATTCCACTTTATGGCTGGCAGAAGCGGCTCGGCAGACTCAAGCCATGATTACAACTCTTGAAGTTGATGCAGAACGGGTTGCTCAGGCAAAGCAATATGCGACAGAAATAGATCTTGCAGATTTAATCAATTTTAAAGTAATTGATGCTCAGGTTTATCTGGAGGCAGAAAAGGAAATATTTGATTTTATCCTGTTAGATGCTGAACGAGATGCTTATGTCAGTTACTGGCCACATTTGAGTCGATTACTTAAAGCAAAGGGCGGGTTACTAGTAGTTGATAATGTCATTTCACATGCAGCAGAAGTCGAAGAGTTTATTGCCTTAATTCAGCAAGACCCACGTTTTATCATGAGTATTGTACCCATAGGCGCAGGTTTGCTGATGGTGGGATTGCGTTAATTTGATTGGCTCTAATCCATGCAAATTTTATTAAAATGTAAATTATATTCGAGATACTTTTCCACGAATGCGGCTTTGTCTTGGCGTCTTAGTAAGTTGTCATAAATAAATTCAGGTACGGGATGATACAGCTCGGTATGACCATTACTGTATACAATTTTCAGGTGGCGGCTTGAGGGATTGTATTTCCAAGAAATCACGGTAAGCAGTTTTTGCATATGCGTTCCTCCACTGAATATTTCTTATCTTATCATTTGAACTTATGCCATATGGCTCTGCAGATGTATAGCTCAATTGTAAGAATGGGTAAGGATTATGGGAAAGTGAAGCAAAAGATATGCCTGAATTTTTATATGATGGATCAAGAAAAAAATAGGACTATAATATTTTAAGTTCTAATAAAATAATTTTAAAAAATAAAATCCAGTATTGTGCTGACATAAAAGTTCAAACTATAAAAAACCACGCTAAAAAGCGTGGTTTTTTGAATCAGTTCAATCTAATTAAAATTAGATTTTACCAACTAAGTCGATAGAAGGAGCAAGAGTTGCATCGCCTTCTTTCCATTTAGCTGGGCAAACTTCGCCTGGGTGAGCATGTACATACTGAGCTGCTTTAACTTTACGAAGAAGTTCTTGAGCATCACGGCCGATACCACCAGCGTTGATTTCAACGATTTGGATTTTACCTTCTGGATCGATCACGAAAGTACCACGATCAGCAAGGCCGTCAGCTTCGATTAATACGTCAAAGTTTTTAGCAAGAGTCCAGTTTGCATCGCCAACCATTACATACTGGATTTTTTTGATTTCTTCTGAAGAATCGTGCCAAGCTTTATGAGTGAAATGCGTGTCAGTAGAAACTGAGTAGATTTCAACGCCTAGTTTTTGGAATTCAGCGTAGTTGTCAGCAAGGTCACCAAGTTCAGTCGGGCAAACGAAAGTGAAGTCAGCTGGGTAGAAGAATACAACAGACCATTTGCCTTTCAGGTCAGCTTCAGTAACTTCAATGAATTTGCCGTTTTGGAATGCAGTTGCTTTAAATGGTTTAACTTCAGTATTAATTAAGCTCATCATTGTCTCCATGATTGAGGTAGTCTTTGATTTTGAATAAGAGTATCGAAATTTTGGTTGATGCTAAAATGGTATTTTTACATTACAAACATCGGAAAAACCGAATTAAGTAAAAACGCGCCACTTCGGCAAAATCGCTTTGTTCATTGAGCAGCATCAAGATGATGGCCTGATGACAAAATTATCTCTTTTTCCTCGTGCTAGCAAACATGATGTTGAAACCAAAAAATTCAAGGGTGAATCAGGAAAAAAGCATGTTTTCCGCAAAATAATTTAAATATCAATTTCAAAATTAAACTGATGATTAAATCTACTCAGGAAAATTCAAGCGTGTCATATAGATATTTTGATAGGTTTATGGCGCTGAATTGAGGGAAATCAGGCAGCCAAAGCCAATTTGTCCGGCACTTAACAGAACTACGACTATCTGAAATCTAATGAACCAAGTAAAATAAACCTTTCCTGTTTTTTGATGTGGGTGTTTTCTCTGTGCAGAGTCATTTAAATGTAGATCAATGGATAATGGCGCGTGACCGTCACCGTTTAAATCGACTGAAAAAGGGGAAAGACGCAGATGCCAAGCAGTATCAGGAATTATTTGAAAAATCCAATCTGAAAGTACGGCAACGGCTTGAACGTCTTCCGAACATCAAGCTGAATCAGGATCTACCGGTTACTCAGTACACTGATAAGCTGATTGCCGCGATTCAAAAGCATCAGGTGATTATTGTGGCTGGCGAAACCGGTTCTGGTAAAACCACCCAGTTACCGCAAATTGCTATGCTGGCTGGATGTGGCCTGACCGGAATGATCGGACATACCCAGCCGCGTCGACTGGCAGCCCGCAGCGTATCACAGCGTATTGCCGAAGAAGTTGGCGAAAAACTCGGTGAATCAATTTCCTTTAAAGTACGTTTTACGGAACAGGGTTCACAAGACTCAATTGTGCGTTTGATGACAGACGGTATTTTACTGGCCGAACTGACGCATGACCGATACCTGACCAAATATGACACGATTATTATTGATGAAGCGCATGAACGTTCGCTGAATATCGACTTCATTATGGGTTATCTGAAGCAGCTATTGCCACGTCGTCCCGATCTGAAAGTCATCATTACTTCAGCAACCCTGGATGTAAACCGTTTTAGCAGTTACTTTAATGGTGCACCAATTTTTGAAGTGGAAGGCCGCAGCTTCCCGGTAGAGCTGCGTTATCGCCCGATCTCGGAAATGAGCATTGGCGGTAGTGATGATGATGAGTTTGATGATTTTGAAGAAAACCTGCCTCGCGCTGTGGTCAAAGCAGTCGAAGAATGCTTTCAGGATGCACAGGAAAAAGGTCATCCCGAACATGCCGATATCCTGATTTTTGCCAGTACCGAGCAGGAAATTCGCGAGTTACAGGAAACCCTGATCAAACATGGGCCACGCCATACGGAAGTATTAACTTTATATGCGCGTCTGGCGCTGGCCGAACAGCAGAAAATCTTTAATCCTTCTGGTGGCGGGCGACGCATTATTATTGCCACCAACGTAGCAGAAACAGCTTTAACCGTTCCGAATATCCGGTATGTGATTGATAGCGGTTTTGCCCGTATTTCGCGTTATAACTATCGTTCACGGGTGCAACGTCTACCAATTGAAGCCGTTTCTCAGGCAGCCGCGAACCAGCGTAAAGGTCGTTGTGGTCGTATTGCGCCGGGTGTCTGTATACGTCTGTATTCTGAGGAAGACTTCCTGAGCCGTCCTGAGTTTACCGAACCAGAAATAAAGCGAACCAACCTGGCATCTGTAATTTTGCAGATGCAAAGTCTGAGCTTGGGTTCACTCGAAGATTTTGATTTCATCGAACCACCAGATCATCGTTTGGTCAATGATGGCCGCAAGCTCCTCATTGAACTGGGGGCAATGGCTGAGAAAAATTCTCCTAAAACTGAAGATGATCAAGCAAATCCCTCTCTTGCGTCGCATAACGCCTCACCCTTTGAGAAAGGGAGACTTCAAAGCAGTGGCTTAACCAAGATCGGTCAGCAAATGGCGAAAATGCCGATCGATCCACGTCTGGCCCGCATGATTCTTGGTGGTGCACATTTTGGCGTGCTGAATGAAGTGCTGGTGATTGTGGCCGCACTTGCAGTTCAGGACCCGCGTGAACGCCCTGCGGACAAGCAGATGCAGGCGGATCAGAAACATGCACTATTCCGTGAAGCCGATTCTGATTTCCTGTTCTATATCAAGCTTTGGGAAACGCTACACAATAATCGCGAAAGCATGAGTGAAAATAAGCGCCGTACTTTTGCGCGTAATCACTTCCTGAGCTGGCTGCGTTTACGTGAATGGAAGAAAACTCATGAGCAGCTGGTGGATTTGGCTAAGGGTTTAAAACTGTCATTTAATGAAAATAAAGCCAGTTATGAGAATCTGCACCGTGCCTTGTTGACCGGTCTCTTATCATTTATCGCCAACAAGACCGATGAGCGTAATGTTTTTATGGCGGTGCGTCAGCAAAAAGCACGGATTTTCCCAGCTTCTACCTTGCACAAGACCAATACGCCGTGGGTGATGGCCTTTGAAATGGTCGAGACTTCCCAGGTGTATTTGCGTACCCTAGCCAAGATTGAGCCGGAATGGATTCTGCTGGCCGCGCGTGACTTGCTCAAGCATCATTATTTTGAACCGCACTGGTCGAAAAAAGCCGGTGTGGTGAATGCCTATGATCAGATTTCATTATTTGGTCTGATTATTGAGCCGAAACGCCCAATCAATTATGAAAAAGTAGATCAGGCGGCCGCACATGAAATTTTCTTGCGGGATGCTTTAACCACTGGGCATTTAGGCATTACTCCACCATTTTTAAAGCATAACTTGCTTAAACTGGAAGAAGTCGAGCGAGTAGAAGACAAATTACGCCGTCGTGATCTGGTGGTTGATGAAGAAACCATTTACCAGTTCTATGCCTCGAAAGTGCCGCCTGAAGTGGCCAGCCGTCGTACTTTTGAAGACTGGCGTGCCACGGTTGAGCCTCAGAATCCGCGTTATTTATTTGTCGATGATGATGCGCTATGGCTGAATGACCGGCCGACGACACAACAATTTCCGGACTATTTGCACAATGGTAGCCTGCGTCTGGCTGCAACCTATCGTTTTGACCCGAGTCATGATGAAGATGGCGCGACAGTTAAAATTCCCCTGCAAGCCTTGGCCCAGGTCGATGAAGGTATCTGGTCATGGGGGATTCCGGGTTGGCGTCTGGATCTGATTGAAGCATTGCTAAAAGCTTTGCCGAAGGATAAGCGCCGTAATCTGGTGCCGATTCCGGATACTGCACAAAAACTCATGGCAAAAGTAGATGCGCAGGATTTACAGAAACATATTTTTAGTTTCTTGGCATTCCAGCTGCGAGGCGAACAAATCACGGAGAAAGATTTCAGCTTTGACCGGGTAGACCAATATCTGTTGCCTTTTATTAAAGTGACTGATGAAAAAGGTCGTGTCATTGAGCAGGGGCGTGATCTTGCCGAGCTGAAAGCGCGCTGTCGGACTGAAACGCATAGTCCGGTCAAACAGCTTAAAGGTGAATTTAAAACCTTCCCGGAAAGCTTTGTATTTGAAGCCTCACAAAAAGTCACCGGTGTCGTGGTCAAGCAGTACCAGGCGCTGGTTCCGACTAAAGCTTTTTCTGCCCTGGAGCAGAAAGATGAATCGGGTGTGGTGATTCAGACTTTTAATGATCAGGCTGAAGCGATCAAAAAACATCGTGAAGGAGTGATCCGACTGGTGCATATGCAACTCGGAGACTTGACCCGCCAGTTGAAAAAACAGATTTCCAAACCTCTGGCGCTGGCTTATTCACCACTCGGTGATAAGGCACAACTGGAACAAATGTTAGTTTATGCCACACTGCACATGTCTATTAATGAATTACCTGTCAATGCGCAAGAGTTCCAAAAACTGGTTGAAGATGTAAAAAAATCTTTCTTGACTTATGGCCAAGTTGCCCTGAAAGAGATCACGGATATTTATATCCAGTGGCAGGAAATCCGGCGGAAATTATTGGTTTTAGATCATTCTGTGTTTGAAAAAAATATCAATGATATTGAAGATCAACTTGATTTAATGAGCCTTTCTGACTTTGTGTATCGTAAACCTTCCGATGTATGGATCGAATTTCCACGTTATTTGAAAGCCTTGATCTTGCGTTTGGAGCGCTTGCCCAATAATCTACAAAGGGACAATTCCGCCATTGACCAAATTGATCAATGGATGGAAAAATTATTCAAGTTTAAAGATGACCCTCGCCTGAAAGAATTGTATTTCATGGTCGAGGAGTTAAGAATCTCATTGTTTTCACAACCGATGAAAACAAAAGCACCTGTGTCTCCAACTCGCTTGCAAAAAGTATGGGATCGTCTTGGAATCAGTTAAGATATAGGTAATTCAGATAAGGAATTTTACATGGGCATCCGCATTACGGGTACTGGCTTATTCCATCCGGAACATGTCATCACCAATGAAGAATTAGTTGAAAGTTTAAATGCTTATGTGGAACTGTTTAATCACGAAAATGCTGACAAAATCGCTGCAGGCGAAGTTGAAGCGCGTCGTGGTTCTAGCGCAGACTTTATTGAAAAAGCATCTGGCGTACAACGCCGCTATGTCGTAGAAAAATCAGGTATTCTTGATCCAAAACGCTTACGTCCTAATTTACGTGAACGTGCAGATGATGAAATTTCACTGCAAGCAGAATGGGGCGTAATCGCAGCCAAACAGGCGATGGAAAATGCCGGTGTGACTGCCGAAGACATTGATATCGTGATCTTGTCATGCTCGAATTTGCAACGTGCTTATCCTGCCGTAGCGATCGAGATTCAAACCGCTCTAGGTATCAAAGGCTATGCCTATGACATGAACGTGGCGTGTTCTGCAGCAACATTTGGTCTGAAACAGGCTTATGATGCGATCAAAGCAGGCGCGCGCCGTGTGTTATTGGTGAATGTGGAAATTACCTCTGCACATACCGATTTCCGTTCACGTGACTGTCACTTTATTTTTGGTGATGTGGCAACCGCTTCAATTATTGAAAATACCGACAGCAAAACCGGTTTTGAAATTCTGGATTCTGAGTTGTTTACCCAGTTCTCGAATAACATCCGCAATAACTTTGGTTTCTTGAATACTTCTGAAAATGCTGACATTGACGACAAACGTTTCCGTCAGGATGGTCGTAAGGTATTTAAAGAAGTCTGTCCACTGGTTGCGAAAATGATTACTGCGCAACTGGAAAAGAATCAGATTGAGCCGACAGGTGTTAAACGCTTCTGGTTACACCAGGCCAATGCCAGCATGAATGAACTGATCCTGAAACTGGTGGTTGGTAAAGAAAATGCCAAACCTGGTCTGGTACCGATCATTCTGAACGAGTTTGCCAACACGTCTTCTGCCGGGGTGATCATTGCCTTGCATCGTACTGCACATGAAGTTGAAGATGGTGAATATGGCGTGTTGTGTTCATTTGGTGCGGGTTATTCAGTAGGTTCGATTCTGGTCCAAAAACGCGTGGCATAATCCGGAGTAGATAGGGAGCAGACAGCTTGCAGGTCAAACATGATGGGCAATGGATTAGACGCTTAAGTGCCTTATCCAAATTATATTTTACCCCTACCTTTTTAGGGGCTGAATATATTGATGCCAGTCGGCCTGCAATGTATGTCGGTAATCATTCCATGTACGGCATCTTTGATTCGCCGATGCTGATTGATTACCTCTATAACGAACATAAGGTGGCTGTGGTCAGCATTGCGGATCATAGCCATTTTTATGTGCCCTTATGGCGTGAAGCCGTGAAGAAGTTTGGGGCAGTCGATGGTATCCAGCATTATGTACGTGCTGTGATGCAGCAGGGTTATTCTATTCTGGTCTTTCCGGGAGGTGGACGCGAAGTACTTAAACGTCAGGGTGAACAGTATCAACTGATCTGGAAACAACGCTACGGGTTTTTAAAGCTGGCTCAGGAATTTAACTATGATATTGTCCCTTTTGCCGCGCTCGGTGGGGATGAAGTCTACGAGATTGGCTTTGATGCCAATAAGATCATCCAGCATAAATGTTTTCAAAAACTCCTCAAAGTACCGCAACTCAATAAATTATTACGTCAGGGCGATGTGATTCCATCTTTGCCTAAACGATTATTCCCAAAACGCCTGCCATTTTATTTTCAGTTTATGCCGCGACAATCGATTGCTCAGGTTCAGACTCAGGAAGAGCTGATTGCATTTCGACACAGCTTGCAGCAACATATTTATACCGGCTTGGCCGAGCTTAAGGCGCTACGTCAGCAAGACTAAAAAAGAAAAATTCTTCCTGTAAAATCTAGGCTATGATCTATTGAAATGTTCTATTTTTAGCAATGAGGATGCATGGACGGTTTTATAGTGCAAGTGATGCCATAATGTATTTTTAAGTGTTCACTGATTGGCGATCAAGGACTCAGCATGATCCAATATAAAAATAAGATGATTCTAAGATGACCGAGGTGTACGTATGGAACAGGAAAGCTTGGTAGCATCTTTAAGGTTATTGGCACAACAATGTTTACGGATTTCTCCAGAGCTGAACCAGCTTTATCTTGATCAGATGGCAATAATTGGTCATCTGAATGCACAAAATTTAATAAAAATTCAGCAGGATCAGTGCCGGATTGAATTGCTGGATGGTCTGTTTTATATCCAGTTTCATACTCCCTATGCACTAGACTCTGGAGCTGCACCTGCTTTGGTTGACAGTCATTTTTATTTTCAGCAATGTAAGGCAGAAGCCCTGGAGGAATTCTTTTTACAGGATATCTATTTCCTGACTGGCGATTTAAAACCACAGCATTCGCTGTATTTACGCGACAAAGCCAAACAGTTACGTCAGCTTATCCTGGCCCAGGTTTATGCGTGGGTTAATGGCCTGGAACGGGTGTCCGAATTTTTGCAGCAAATGTCGATTGTTCAAGCTGAGATTATCGACCAGCAGCTGATCAAGGCCGGGTTGTATACAGCACCTGTCATGCAAAACTTTATTCAGGATGAACAAGAGATTCCACAGCAGATTCTTGAAAGCTTGCAACAGGCTTTTTCTTTGGAGTGTCTACAGCAGGATGAATTCCTGTCGATCCAGTCATTGATAGACAGTCTGGATGAGTTCTGTTTTAGCGCCGCACAGTTTTTGCCTCCGGCACTGTTCCGGATTATGTCGCTGTCTTTTGAAGAGCGCTTTAATCTGCATGAATTGAATGATCATACTGATGATATCTGTTTGCTATATCGGCATGCTGAGGAGCAAAGTAATTTGCTCGGTTTTGTCCGATTGATGAACCGGGACGTGTGGCATCGGGATGATTTATTATCCAAACGGAATTTCCTGGAAAATCATCCGTATTTATGGCAGAAAAAAGTAGCCCGATTGCCACTATTTGATTGTCATCGTGCCGTGAACTGGATCTTTAAGCAACCGGCCGAGGTACTGGACTGGATTAGTAATAATATCCAGCATAGCAGTGTGCGGGTCGCAGTAACGGCCTTAAGTTTTATAGACAGCCATCATATACATCCACAGATTATTCTGGCGACTTTACAATATTTTCAATATGTCTCGGCGCGATTGTTTATTCATAGCATGCATGAATATGCCATCCAGCATGACTGGTTTCAGCATCAGTATAATCAGGCGGTGGTATTAAAAGGCACACGCCAATCGATTGAGGATCAGCGGATTGCGATTAGCCCTTCAATCCTGTATCTGGACGAATGGATGGAGCTGCTGCGCAATGTGGTTAAAATGGATGATCAGCTGACTAAAAAGGTTTATCTGAACTTGAGCCGGGTGATGCAGGCGTATATGCAGCATTTATATAAAATTACGGCGCATTTACCCGATGAGGTTCTGGTGTATATTCAGCCTCAAAGCCAGCAGAATCGTGATTTCTATAATGTTCTGCACCGCTATCGCATTCCTTTTACTGAGTTCAGGCAGCTGTTTTATTTGCAAAGCGGGCATGTACGTGAGTCGCTATTTGACAGTTATGTGCGTGACTATCTGGTAGAGTATTTTTCCAGCCATACAGAAATACCGAAAAATCTGAGCTGGACCAGTTTGTTTAATCAGGCGGTCGTCTGGCATGATCAGGTTCAAAAGCAGGAAATGATCGCCAAGCTGAAAAAACAGTTCGCACTGGTGAACTGGACACCAATCACTCAGGTTTCATTTTTACTGTATTTTAACTGGCGTTTTGAAGAGCTTAAAACTTTGGATCGGATTTTAGAGGAATCTAAAATTTTCAGGAACTGTCTGGCGGCAAGCTATGCTCAGCAAATTGTGGAAGGGCAGTATGTGGCCTTTCGTATGTCTCATCCTGCCGTACGTTTACCTTTGATCTTGGGATGTCAATTGGTGAATGGACAGGTGATTTTTGATCAGCTGGAATATCCGAATAACCAGAAAGCAGAAGCTGAATACAGTAATATCGCCATGCATTTTATTAACTGGCTCAACTTGCAGGCCTGACAGTTCAATACAGCTTGTTTTCCTCCATGACGCTTAACTTTTCCGCTAAAAATCGTTAGGCTATAGCCGTTCTTTTACGGTATTGCTCTTATGAAACAGGAAACTGCCCTTAAGTTACTCAAAGCAGGAGAAAATGTCTTTTTAACCGGTTCTGCCGGTGCAGGAAAAACCTATACGCTGAATCAATATATTAATTATTTAAAGGCACGTAAGGTCGCCGTCGCGATTACCGCATCGACCGGTATTGCAGCCACACACATGAATGGTATGACTATTCATACCTGGGCAGGCATTGGCATTAAAGACTTTTTGTCTGAAGAAGACTTAAAGCGGATGAAAGAGCGCAAATACTTAAAAGAACATCTGGAAAATGCGCAAGTCCTGATTATTGACGAAATTTCAATGCTGCATGCCAAGCAGCTGAATCTGGTCAATCAGGTATTGAAATATTTCAAGGAAAGTGATGAAGCTTTCGGTGGTATTCAGGTGATTGTAGCAGGGGACTTTTTCCAGTTACCGCCAGTCGGTAAAAATGATGAGCGCAACCGCGACAAATTCTGCTTTATGTCGGATGCCTGGGTCGAAGCCAAGTTTCGCGTTTGCTACCTAACTGAGCAGCATCGTCAGGGCAATGATTATTTGAATGACATTCTGAATGCGATCCGTGCGCAGGCGATTAGCCATGAACACCGCACTGCTTTACAGGCCACGCGACATCAAGAAATCGGCGATACCTATACGCGCCTGTATACGCATAATATGGATGTGGACAGTATTAACTTTAAACATCTGAATGAAATTGACAATGATCCACGCCAGTTTGATGCGCAGTGCGATGGCAATGAAAAGCTGATCGAGACTTTAAAATCGTCAGTGCGAGCGCCTGAAGCCTTAACCCTGAAAAAACATGCCAAAGTCATGTTTGTGAAAAACAACTTTGATATGGGTTATATCAACGGCAGTTTGGGCGAAGTGATCAGTTTTGAAGAAGATGATGAATATGGTGTGCTGCCTAAAGTCAAACTGACCGATGGCACTACATTGGTGGTTGAGCCTGAAACCTGGTCGGTAGACAATGAGGCCGGTAAAACCATTGCCAGTTTCCAGCAGATTCCATTGCGTCTGGCCTGGGCGATTACCATTCATAAATCACAAGGCATGACCCTGGAAGCTGCCGAGATTGACCTGAGCCATACTTTTGAAAAAGGACAGGGCTATGTCGCGTTGTCCCGTTTGAAAAGCTTAAATGGCCTACGATTAAAAGGTTTTAATGAGCAGGCTTTGGAACTCGATAGTCTGGCAATTAAAGCCGATCGCCGTTTTCAAGAACTTTCTGATGAAGCCGAAGCGAATTTTGAAAATGTCGATTTGACGGCACAGCATAAGGCCTTTATCCGACATTGTGGCGGGACTTTGAATGAAGTTGAAATCCAGCGCAATGAGAAGAAAATTTCCAAGAATGGGGGTAAGCAAAGCTATGCCGCTGCAACGCTAGACGAAACGCGTGAACTGTTTGAAGAAGGTTATGAAATTGCCGATATCGCGACTGAACGTGGTTTGACCCCGGCAACCATCATCAATCATTTGGGGCGTTTGCATAAAGAGCAGGGGCTGGATATCTCGCTGGCACATCCGGGTGAGGAAGTGGTGGAGCAGGTTCGCAAGATTTATAAACGCCTGACCAAGCGTCAAAATTCGGAGCATTTTAATGATGACGGTTCTATTAAGTTGCGTCCGATTGTGGAATTGACCACGCCTAAAATGGCTTATGACCAAGTGCGTCTGGCACTACTATTTGTAGAATAATCATTAAAAGTGATGTTTAAGAGTTCTTAAGATGCACAGTTTATTCGTATACGGCACGCTTCGTCCGCAGCAACCCAATGCTCCTGTCATGGAGCGGATTGGGGGGAGCTGGAAAGCCGGTTATATTCGTGGGTATTTGCAGCAGCGTGGTTGGGGTGCTGAGCTGGGTAGCCCGGGTATTCAGCTCAGTGATTCGGGAGAGATTGTTCCGGGTTATGTATTCATATCCGAGAATCTTCCCCAATATTGGGATGAGCTGGATGCATTTGAAGGCGATGAATATCAACGTATCCCGGTTAAAGTATATTTGGAAAATGGTCAGACGATAGAAAGTTTGGTCTATGCTTTGAAAGATTAGACTGGGGTGTGTCATTTATTGAATTTCAAATTTTTATCAGGTCAGAGCTTCAAAGATCATAACTTTCCTTTGACTTGGTTTCAAAAGATTGAATTAATAAAGTATTCCGTTGATCTGATAGTATCTTCTGAGCAAGCCTGAAGCATTGCTTTAGAGCTTAGCGCAAGATAATCAACGGGTGGTCTGCATATTTCCGGTCATGTGATGTATTTTTGAGAAATTATTGCATACTGGGAATACGCGCTGATGATTTGTACATTTATTGTGTACTAATCAATAACGATAAAATCCCAGCCGCAATTAAAGGACCGACTGGAACACCGCGTAATACTGCTACACCAGCCACTGTGCCTAATAACAGTCCGGCTACCACATCTGGCTGATTCGACATCAGCTTCACTCCACGTCCTCCCAGCCACGCAACAAAGACCCCAATGGCGATTGCCAGTAAAGACTTCCAGCTCAGGAAAGATTTGAGAATACTTTCTCCTGAAATTTTGCCACTGGCAATCGGTGTCAGAACACCAATGGTCAGAATAATAATGCCGATATTTAAACCGTGCGCCTGCACATAAGGCAATAAACTGCTGAGAGGCGTGATTTTTAAAACAATTAACACCGCTGCAGCAATGGTGACGGCACTATTGTGACTGAAAATACCGCAAGCCAGTAAAACCAAAAGAACAATCAGATTCAAATCAAGTTGCGACATAAGGGGGAGAGATAGAGTGAAAAATAAAGCTATTGTAGAGCTTTTCAACGCATGATACCTAGAAAACAGCGGAAGAAACCAAATTCATGACTGTTTCAGGATAGAATGCACAGGTCTTCACTCGATACAGGTATAAACAGATGCTATTGGAAAAAATGTTGCAGTCACAAGGTTTCGGCTCCCGCAAGCATTGTCAGCAACTGATTAAAAATGGTGCTGTTTCAATTCAAGATGAAGTGATTGATAATCCCAAACATAAACTGGATTTAAATAACTTAAATTTCGAAGTATATGGGAAAAGTCATACCTATCGGGAAAAAGTCTATATCGCATTAAATAAGCCACAAGGCTACGAGTGTTCGCATCAGGCGACGCATCATTTTAGTGTGTTTGACCTGTTTGATGACATTCTGCTAAATCGGGGGATTCAGTGTGTAGGCCGTCTGGATCAAGATACCACTGGACTGTTATTGCTGACCGATGATGGACAGTTTCTGCAAGCGCTCACACATCCGAAAAAGCATGTCGCTAAAGTTTATCAGATGCAAACTGCGGATCTAGTCACGGATGAACAGATTCAGCAATTAAAACAGGGTGTTGAATTAAGAAATGAAAAAGGTATTTTTGCAGCTACTGAAGTGACTCGATTGGCTGAGAACCGTCTGCAAATGACCATTCATCAAGGTGTTTATCATCAGGTGAAGCGCATGCTGGCTGCCGTAGGCAATAAAGTTGAACAATTGCACCGTGCACAGATTGGTGCTTTGGCCTTGCCTGAAATGGCTGAAGGAGAATGGCTGTATTTAAATGCTGAACAGGTGGCGCAGGCCAAATTCCGCTCGGAATAATAAATTTTTTATTCGCTTGAAATGTGATGAAAAGATTAGGACTTATTTCAGGAAACAGTGATAAGTCTGAAATTCATCATCCTTGATAAATCCCATAGATTCGTACAATTTATGCGATTGATAATTATTCTTTTGGGTTTCCAGAGTGATTCTTAAGGCCTGTTCATGTTTGGCAAATAAAATCGCGGTATCAATCAGTTGTTTGGCTGCGCCCTGACGCCGAAAAACCGGGGTGATATAGACATCATCCAGAATATAATAGGTCGAGCAGGCCACCGAAGAAAAACCCAGATACAGGATAATAAAGCCGGTAAAAGTATCATCTTTGGTATTAATGAAAATGACGGTCTGTCCATCTTCAAAACGCTGTTTTAAAAATTGGTAAGAGAGTTCAGGATTGGAAGACGTACCATAAAACTGTCGATATTCATCAAATAATACCGCCAGCTGATTCAGGTCTGCTGACTGGGCGCGTCGTACGAGCATTGCATACTCCAGCTAATTTTTTATTGATAATCAGCATCAAGCATAGCGAAGTTTGGGAGTGGCAGGCTTTAGAAATTGTTCGGAAATGCAACAATGTTAAATTTTGTCGCTTTCACCCAAAATGGCATTCAGTTCTTCAAATAAATCAAGATGATCATCATCCAACTGGACATCCTGATCATCCAGCAGATTCAGGGCAGAACTGGAAAGCGCATTTTGCTCGGTTTTCGCTTCATTTTGTTTTAGCTTGCGCAGGCGAATCAGTTGTTCTAGGTTGATATTCTGGTTTTCAATCGAGAAGGGGATCGATTTGGTAATCACCACTTGCTTGAAAAAAAGACGCACGGCCTGAGCTGGCGTAATCCCCAATTGCTTAAATACCGCAAAGGCTTGTTTCTTCTCTTGCGAGTCCAAGCGAATTTGATAAACTTCAGTTTTTCTCATAATATTTTTAAAGCTTTAAATTACTTAACTTTTCGCCTTTATTCTAATCAATTACGTTTGAAATTCAATCTTAAAGCGACCGATTTTAGAAAATAATCTGTAATGACAAGCGATTTACAGTGTCAATTCAAGTTGCGAGCTGAAATTCATGCTTTTCTGCGTGATCGGATCAACAAATTGAATATGTTTGGCCAATAAACTTAAAGGTGCAGAAAAATCATCTTCCGCCTTGTGCGCTACCTGTGGATAAAAGGGATCATGACGGATCGGAATACCCAGATGATTCAAATGCACCCGTAATTGATGTTGTTTGCCAGTATGCGGTTTCAGCTCATATTTAGCCCATTCTGTATTATGTTCCAGCAGATCAATAGCCGTCTCGCTATTCGGCGTTCCGTCTAGGACTTGCATGGTATAAAAAGGCTGACCTTTTTGCATTCTCAATCGTGTGACCAATGGGAATTTTAAACTAGGATTATACGCCGCAATCGCATGATAGGCTTTTTGCACCTGCCGTGTAGCAAATAACTGCTGGTACAGGCCACGTGATTCAACGCATTTGGAAATCAGGACCACACCTGCCGTTTCACGATCCAGCCGGTGAATGGGCGTTAAATGCTCATTGCCGGTTTGCTTTTTAAGACGAACCAGTAGCGTTTCCTGCACATATTGTCCGGTCGGGCTCATGGTCAAAAAATGCGGTTTATCGACCACCATGAAATGCTCATTTTCAAATAAAATCTGATGTTGAAAAGGAATATGCACTTCATGTGCCAAAAAGCGATAATAGAAACAATGGCTATTGGGCTGAAATGGACTTTCTGTTGATAATTGATTGCCCTGAGCATCATAGACCAGACCTTCGGCGAAACGGGACTGCCATTCATCTGCTGCGATATGCGCAAATTGCGTGCATAAATAAGCAAAAACTGTCAGAGGTGCATCCGGACTGGCTGGCAAAAACACTTTACTGGCACTGACCCCATTGAGCATAGGCGGGTTAAATTCAACAGTTGGTTGCATGGCAGGCAGATTAACCTCTTAAGGAGCAGATGCTGTGAAAAAATACAGTTTCTCACACAGGTGAATAGGCTTTTAAAGCGTGGCGATGCTATCATATTTATTCTTTTGCATCATGTCGTGAGTAATATGCCTTATTCATTTAGTGTCACTTTAAATCATGAAGACGATACCCAAAAACTGGCCAAGGTTCTGGCGGAGAATTTCCCTGCGGGGGTCGTGTATCTGATTGGTGACCTAGGGGCAGGAAAAACGACCTTAACGCGTTATTATTTGCAACAGTTGGGTCATAAAGGTTCAGTGAAAAGTCCAACTTATACACTGGTCGAACCCTATCAAATTAATGGTCAGGATATTTTTCATTTTGACTTGTATCGTCTGAATGATCCGTATGAACTGGAACTGATGGGCATCCGGGATTACCTGGAAACACCGAGTGCGCTATTTTTATTTGAATGGCCATCTAAAGGTGGTGATGAAATTCCGCAAGCTGACCTGATTATTGAAATTTTAAAATCTGAAGATGAACTTACCCGTACTGCAAGCCTGATTTCATCGAATCTTGCTTTACGAGAGGCTCTGGAGCGTCAATTTTCACATGTCGAATGATTTAAGTCTGCGCCGTATTCGTGCCCTTGATCCTGCACTTGCCAACCAGATTGCCGCAGGTGAGGTGATTGAACGTCCGGCTTCTGTGGTCAAGGAGTTACTGGAAAACTCGATTGATGCGGGGGCGACAGAGCTGATCATTCGGGTCGAACAGGGCGGCAGTACTTTAATTGAAATCATCGACAATGGACGCGGAATTCATCATGAGGATTTACCGCTGGCCGTGATGCGTCATGCCACCAGCAAAATCCAGAGTGCTGATGAGCTGTATGCGATTAGCAGTCTGGGCTTTCGTGGCGAAGCACTGGCGTCGATAGCAGCGGTTTCACGCCTGACCATGATCAGCAGTCAAAGTGACGAGGGCATCGGTTATCAGGTCGAAGTCAATGGCACGGCTTTTGATCATCAGGAAATTCAAGCGGTCGCGGCTTCAAAAGGGACGCATATTCGGGTTCAGGATTTGTTTTTTAATGTGCCTGCACGACGTAAATTCCTGAAAAAACCGGGCACTGAATTTGGTCATATCGAAGAAATTGTGCGCCGTATGGCACTGACGCATTTTGATATCCGTTTTGTGCTAGAACATAATGAAAGCATCAAACTGAATTTACCCGTGGCGGATAGCGGCGCTTTGCGTTTTCAGCGGGTACAGCAATTGCTTGGCCGCCAGTTTACTGAAAATGCCTACTGGATGGATGCAGACAGTATAAACATGCATTTGTCTGGCTGGCTTGGTCATCCTTCGGATGCGCGTTCACAGGCAGATCTGCAATATGTCTATGTGAATGGCCGGATTGTCAAAGACAAAACCATTTCTCATGCCTTGCGGATGGCCTATGAGGGCATCTTGCATGGACATCAGCATGCGGCTTATTTACTGTTTTTGGAAGTTGATCCAGAAAATGTGGATGTAAACGTCCATCCGACCAAGCATGAAATTCGCTTCCTGAATCAACGAGAAGTACATGAGTTCGTACGGCATTATGCCAAAGAAACGTTAGCACAATTCCAAACCGCAACTGCAGATTTAGCCGAGGCAATGAAACAGGATGAGCAGCCTGGCTTGACGGCCCCGCAACCGCGTTATCAGGAACAGTTCAGCCTGCATCAGACTGCGCATTCTCAGCCACAGGTGGTGAGAACGACATCTGCCTTAAGTGAAAATGAAACTTCAGATGTGCTGACCGATTTTGCATCTTCAGGTCCACAAACAGTGCATTATTCCCAAGATTACCGTAAATCTTATTCTGGTTCACAGCAGCTGAATAATGCCTTGCAAAGTTATTTAGCACCGCTCAGAGAAAGTTCGGAAACCGAAATATTCAGCCCTGAGCAGTCTTTTCAGACACATGTAAACACTAAAGTGGATGAGCATCCATTGGGCATTGCTATTGCCCAGTTACATGGCATTTATATTCTGGCGCAAAATACCGAAGGTCTGATTATTGTGGATATGCATGCGGCGCATGAGCGTATTGTCTTGCAGCAAATGAAATCGGCTTGGGATAAACCTGAATTCTGGACATCACAGCAATTGCTCATTCCAAAAGTCGTGAATATTAGCCGGATGCAGGCCATGCGTGTCGAAGAGCTGAAAGAGCAGTTGGCACGTTTGGGGCTGGAAATCGATCAGTATGGTGATGAGCAAGTTATCGTACGTGGTGTACCGGCTATTCTACACAAGGCCGATTTCGATGCCCTGATTCCTGAATTATTGAATGATTTAGATCCGGGGGATCAAGCACAAAGCCTATTGCAGAAGCGTGACCAAATTTTGGCGGGAATGGCCTGTCATGGTGCAGTGCGAGCGCATCGTATCCTAAGTTTGTCTGAAATGAATGCTTTATTACGGCAGATGGAACAAACCGAATTTGCCAGTCAATGTAATCATGGTCGTCCGACCTGGCGCGCCTTTCCATTGGCTCAACTAGATAAACTTTTTGCTCGAGGAGAGTAGTTTTACATGTCCAATCAATTGCCGGTCATCAATTTAATGGGGCCAACTGCAAGTGGTAAAACCGCTTTGGCATGTGAACTGTATGAGCAAGGGGGATTTGAGCTGATTTCGGTCGATTCTGCACTGGTTTATCGGGAAATGGACATTGGTACAGCCAAGCCCTCCAAAGAGGAACTGGCGCGCTATCCGCATCATCTGATTGATATTATTAGTCCACTTGAAGTGTATTCTGCAGCCAACTTTGTCGAAGATGCTTGCCGCCTGATTGATGATATTCATGTGCGTGGTAAAACCCCGATTCTGGTTGGCGGAACCATGCTGTATTTTAAGGCCTTGCTTGAAGGTTTGTCAGATAACCTACCAAGTGCAGACTATGCTATCCGGGCAGAGATTGAAGCCAAGGGTGAGCAGGAGGGCTGGGAAGCGGTTTATGCAGAATTATGTGCAGTCGATCCGATTGCCGGTGAAAAATTCAAGGTTAGCGACAAGCAGCGCATTATTCGAGCCTTGGAAGTTTTTAAATTGACTGGTGAGCCGATTACAAAACTACAGGCAGAACAACCTAAAAACTTACCATATCGTTACAGTTTCCATAATTATGCACTGATGCCAGATCGGTTAGAATTACATGGGCGTATTGAACAACGTCTGGAAATTATGTGGAAAAGCGGTTTTTTAAATGAAGTTGTGAATTTAATTGAAAAATACGATTTTAATGAAAATTTACCTTCCATGCGTTCAGTGGGTTATCGTCAGGCTATGGAATTCTTAAAAAATGCTGATAAAACCAAGGAAAAGCAACGGGAAATGGAGGATAAAGCTTTATTTGCGACACGACAACTTGCAAAACGTCAATATACGTGGTTAAGGTCTTTGCAAGAAAAGCATAAATTTACAACATATTTTACCCTACAGCAGGCTCAAGAAGACTTGCGAAACTGTCACGGATAAAGCAAAATTTAGGGACTATCTTTTTTATAATTTTTAATTGAAAAATAGAGATAGTTTTTGCGCTGATTTTTAATTTTTTTGGAGTTATAACATGTCTAAAGGTCAAACTTTACAAGATCCATTCTTGAATTCTCTCCGTAAGGAACGTATCCCAGTATCTATCTTCCTGGTAAACGGTATTAAATTACAAGGTCATATCGAATCTTTTGACCAATACGTGGTTTTATTAAAAAATACAGTAAGCCAAATGGTTTATAAGCATGCAATTTCAACTGTAGTACCTGCACGTAATCCACGTCCTGCTGGCGCGCCTGCTGGTCCACAAGGTGCGGGCTTCGGTGGTCAAGGTGCTGCAGGTGGCTTTGGTGGCGGTCAAGGTGCTGGCGGCTTCGGTGGTCAAGGTGGTTTTGGCGGTCAAGGCGGCGGCTTCGGTGGTCAAGGTGGCTTCGGCGGTCAAGGCGGTGGCTTTGGTGGTCAAGGCGGCTTTGGTGGTCAAGGTGCCGGCTTCGGTGGTCAAGGTGGCTTCGGTGGTCAAGGTGCTGGCTTTGGTGGTCAAGGCACTGGTTTTGACAACGACACTAAATTTGAAGACTCTTCAGACGATGAAAACAATCGTTAATCGAGTTTGAAAATTAAAAAACCTCTCTATATGAGAGGTTTTTTTATATCTGTACGTTTTAAGTTTTTTAAATAAAAAGCCAACGAGATGTCGTTGGCTTTTTAGGATTATGGTAAGGCTTAACGGTTACGTTTAGGATCCAGTTGAGGATCTTTGATTTCTACATAAGCATTATTGCGCGTTTCACGTAACCAGCTATCTAATTCGGCATCAAATTGACGTTCACCAAGCAATTGGCGAGCCATACGTTCCTGATATTCCTGTGTCATATCTTGTTGGCGTGTTTCACTCACTTGCAGAATATGCCAGCCAAACTGGGATTGAAATGGTTTACTGAACTGACCTACTGGGGTGCTTTTCATCTGCTGTTCAAATTCAGGTACCATTACCCCTGGGCTAACCCAGCCAAGACTTCCGCCATCACGAGCCGAGCCAGTATCATTGGAGAACGTTGAAGCTAAAACAGTAAAATCTTCACCTTGTTTGAGGCGGTTATACAGACTATCAATCATTTGTTTGGCATTTTCAGGACTGACCACTTCAGACGGTTGAATCAGAATGTGTCGTGTTAAATATTGAGGAACAAGGGCTTTCTGTTCGCCACCTTTACGTTCCAAGAGCTTCAGAACATGTACACCATCAGCGACAGGAATCAGTTCAGAAGTTTGACCTGGTTGCAGGGTGGTCACGCGTGCAGCCAGTTCTGCTGGAATTTCTGACAGGTTTCTCACACCCATATCAGCAGCTTCGACTTTAACGCCGCCAGTGCTGTACTTTTTGCTGATCGCCTGAATGTCATTGCTGCTATTTAATTCTTGCTTTACCTTTGTTGCAATTTGTTCAGCATTTTCACCGCTTACCCGTAAATGCAGTACATGGACCTGACTGCCAAGCAAAGCTTGACCTTGCGGGGTATTTAGGAAGTTTTTAACATCTTGATCTGTAATTTGAATACGTGAAGTCACGATTTGTTGACGTAAACGATTCAGTGCTAAATCTTCAGCGATACGGTTACGTAAAGAAGCATAGGTATTGGGCGCCATGGCATCCAGTTTCTGCTGGAATGCTTCCAGACTCGGTGAACCAGAATCACGGGCAACTTTCAGGACGGCTTCATTTAAAGCTTTTTCATCTGGACGAATATTATAACGTTTAACTTGTTCAAGCTGTGCCTGACGAATAATCAGTTGCTCTAAAGCTTGTTGCTCAAGATATTGTTGTGGTGGAACTGCCTTTTTCTGTTTTTGCAGCTGATGTGAGATTTCGGCTACACCTTGAGCCAGGTCACTACGTAGAATGATACTATTGTCGACTACAGCTACAACTTCATCTTTAGGTTGGGCAACAGCAAAAGTCGTCATCGCTGAAGAAAGGCATAGCGCAAGTGCGGTTGCTTTAAAAATTTGTTTTAACTGTTTTGTCTTCATTAACGTTCTGTCCAAGTTTGATTGATATTGTTAAAACCTAGAATACGATTTTCTAGTAATGAGGTGAGTTTGCTGCTTAACCCACCTAAGCCTTTCAGGCTGACTTCGGCCATAATGGCGCGTTTGGCTTTGATGCTTGAATCATTAACGTCGTCTAAGTCATTGTAATATGAGCGACCGTAAACAGAAACTCCCCAACAGCATGACTCATAGTTCACGCCAAGTAAATATTCCCGTGCGACACTATTGTCGAGGTCAAACTGGGCATGTCCAACCAGACGCCAGTTGTTGGCAATCGGCTGGATAAATGAACCCACCACATGATCATAGCTCTTTTGACGGTTCGGAATATCTTTGCGATAGAAATAGCCTAGGTTATAAAGATTGCCTTGCTCACCTGTATAATAAACCTGCAAATCTCGTTGGGCATTCGATCCATTCGACATCCAGCTTGAGTTCAGATTAACGTGAACATTATTTGACAGCTGGCTGGTCAGTTGAATTACAGGGCCAGTATGACTTTCACGGTCGAATTCATCTGCATCATTTTCCAACGTTACACGGCGATCTTCAAAGAAAAAGCTCTGTCCAACGCTGGCACGCAGGCGCTCCAGACCTTCTTCATTAAATAGGCTATAGCTCAGACCTAAGGAGGCAAAGTTATTGTCTTCCAGGCGGTCATTACCATAAAAGCGACGCGCACTGAAAAGTTGATCATAATTAATCGAAGCGACGACTGAATCAAAGTTTGGCTGATTCTGCTGGTTCTCATAAGGTGAATACGCATAGAACAGACGAGGCGTTAAGGTCTGTAGATACGTACCTTCTTTTTCAAAAATTAAGCCGGTGTCCAGCGTGAATTGTGGCACCACAATTGAATTATTTTCACTAGACGCGCTACGGCTTTGGGTTTTTTCATCATAGAAAGTATTGATGTTGCGTACAGTCGCCTGAGGAATGAAGAATGACCACGGGGTAAAATGATTATAACGCACGGAAAAGTCATTATAGATCCGTGTACCACTCGGTTGATATACCTTCTCACCCGTTGGATCAGTATCAGCGAAATTTCTCAGATCCTTCTGGAAATATGCTGTGTCGTTATTAAACTCAAGCTGTAATCCCAATGGATTGCCAGTTTTGTAATTGACTAAAAGCTGCGGCAGACGTGCATAAGGACGATCTTCATCCAGTACGGTTGGATCTAGGGTCTGGAAATCTTCGACTTTGAATTGTGCCTTTAAGCCAGGAATACCATTTTTATAATTGACTTCCCAGGCACGGCGTAAGTTCAGGTCAGTTTTAGAGTTCGGGTTATTATCCAGATCGGCAAAGTAATCTTTGTCTGAAGCGTAGTTATATTCAAGATTGGTGGAGAGCTGATTATTGATCTGCCAGTTATGTAAGAAATGCAGGCTTTTACGGTCTTCGTCGCTATAGCTTTCATCGGAAGGTAAATAACCTCCCCAAATACGGCCTTCACCATAATTCTCAGTCAGATAACGGAACTCGCCATCCAGCATTACCCCACGATCGCCAATATAACGCGGCGTAATCGTCGCATCATATTGCGGCGCTAAATTCAGGTAAACTGGAACACCTAGTTCCAGACCACCATCATTGGTAAAGCCAAATGTCGGCGTCAGAATACCGGTAGTGCGGCGGTCATCAATCGGGAAGTTGAAATAGGGAACTGCCAAGACCGGAACATCTTTAACATATAGCTTGGTATTGCGGGTTTCACCACGTCCAGTTTCCTGGTTCAGCTTGATCTTTTCTGCCTGGATTTTCCAGGTTGGTTTTTGCTCAGGTGGACAGGTGGTATAGGTCGCATTTTCCAGTTCTACCGTCTCGGTCGAGGTTCTGGCGATCTTTTCTGCCCGACCATGCGCATGTTGCTGCTCGGCAATATAGAAGCTGTTATTTAGGTCGCCTTCTTGGGTCTTTAAATTATAATTAATATCATCACTTTGTGAGAGCAGGCCACCCTGAGCAAGTTGTACCCGACCTTCTGCTTTGGCATAGGTCTGGGTTTGATCAATCGTTACGCGTTCAGCACGAATCTGGCGACCTTGCTGGTCAATGATGACATTGCCTTCTAAATAAGAGTCACCTGCTGGATTGTAGTGTCCATAATCTGCAGTAATGGTGGATGTAGCCTGATCTGGCGCAACGGTTGCTGCATCTGGGGCAATCGGGGTCACCCAGGTGCCTTCACAATAAGCCGAACTTAAGTATTTTTCCTGCCGCTGCTGTGCTTCAGCTGAGGATTTGTCGACATAGTATTGCGAAAAGAATGCTTCACCTGGATAGGTCTCATTTATGCGCTGTTTGAGTTGTTCTGCATTTACATCGGACGAGACATTTGATGCAGCATAGCCGGAGGCTGAGCTGCCACATAAAAGGGTTAAGATCGCAGTCGCTAGAGGATTTATTTTAAAGTGATGCTTCATTTGTCTCATTAACCAATCATGCTTTTATCGCAATTAATTATTGTCGCATCATAGAGAAAAAGTTGATAAGTAGCTACACTTAGCACTTTAAAAACTCAGCCTGTATTAGAATTAATTGCAAATGAATACACAACGCGAACAATTGATACAATCTTGGATTGCCTCTGTACTCGGTTCAGATCAATTTGAAACTCATTTTTTAGCAGGTGATGCCAGCTTCCGTCGTTATGCACGAATCAAACTGAATAATAAAACATTTATGCTGATGGATGCACCACCAGAAAAAGAAGATTGTGTGCCTTTTGTGACGATAGATGAGTTTTTTGATGCACATGGCGTGCGTGTTCCGCATATCGTGGCAAAAGACCTGGAAAATGGCTTTTTACTGCTCGAAGACTTTGGTGATGTGCTGCTGTCGAATCTGCTGAATGACGAGACTGTAGATGCCTATTATGAGCAAAGCTTTAAGCAGCTCATTCAACTACAATCGATTGCTGGAGAAGGGCATTTCCCGGCATATTCTTATGAAAAACTGATCTCGGAAATGGAATTGCTGACTGACTGGATGTTACCAGCGTTAAAGGTTCAACTGACTGAATCAGAAAGCGCCTTGATCAAACGCACTTTTGCGATTTTGGCGAATGCCGCATTGGCACAGCCACAGGTGATCGTGCATCGGGATTTTCATAGCCGGAATTTGATGAAAATCGACAATGAAACCGAACTCGGTGTGATTGATTTTCAGGATGCTGTGATTGGTGCCGATACTTATGACTTGATCTCGATTACCCGTGATGCTTATGTGCAGTGGAATGCCGACCGTGTGTATCGCTGGTTCAAAACTTTCTATGAGTTATTGCCAGCATCTGCTAAAGAAGGCCGTGACTTTGAACAGTTTAAAAAAGATGCCGACATGATGGCGATTCAACGTCATATCAAGATCCTCGGTATTTTTGTGCGTCTGTTTGAACGTGATGGTAAGTCAGGTTATCTCAAGGACTTACCACGTGTGATGTGGTATCTGCTTGAAGAATCTAAGACTTATGCAGAGCTAGAGCCATTCATGCAGTTTATCCGTGACCGAGTGATGCCGGCTTTTGAAGCAAAATATGGCTCATATGAGGTGGCTGCATAAATGAAAGCGATGATTTTGGCCGCAGGTCTTGGCAATCGTATGCGGCCGCTAACGCTGCATACGCCAAAGCCTTTGCTGGAAGTTGGGGGCAAGCCCTTAATCGTCTGGCATATAGAGAAACTGGCTGCGATCGGTGTTACTGAAATTGTCATCAATACGGCTTGGCTCGGTGAAAAACTCGCAGAAGCTTTGGGCGATGGTTCACGATTTGGCATCAACATCCTTTGGTCACATGAGGGTGAAGGTCTGGAAACCGCTGGAGGAATCATTAATGCCTTGCCGCTACTCGGTGATGAACCTTTTATTCTGTTAAATGGTGATGTCTGGACCACGATGGATTTTGCTCCTTTACTGGATATTGATCTAAAGGGTAATTTGGCGCATCTCGTACTTGTGCAGAACCCTGAACAACATCCTGAAGGTGATTTTACGCTTGCAGCCGGGAAAGCTTATACCTTTGATCAGCAAGTCGAAGGTGAAAACCTGACTTTTAGTGGTGTATCCGTGCTTGATCCAAAGATGTTCCAAGGCTTAGAGACTGGCAAGCGTCCTTTAGCGCCATTGCTAAAAGCGGCAATGCAGAATCAGCAGGTTGCCGCTTCTAAATTGGTAGGCATTTGGGTTGATGTGGGAACCCCGGAGCGTTTAACGGCACTGGATACGGCGATCCATGAAGGGAAGTTTGCTTAAGTGAATATTCGCTAAGCACTGCCTACTGTGCCAATATAGAGAAAACGGTATACTTCCACCTAACTTTTTCGAGCGTAGATTGTTTATGCACATGTTTTTTCAAGAACTAAAGCAGGGTAGCCAGGCTTTGGGTTTAGAGCTATCTGATGAAGCTTTAAATTTATTACTCAAGTATCAGGATGCTTTGGTGTTGTGGAACAAAGCATACAATTTGACTGCAATCCGTGATCCTAAAGAAATGCTGGTCAAGCATCTGCTCGACAGTTTAAGTATTTTAAAGGACTTGCCTGTAGGCAGACTGCTGGATATCGGTACAGGTGGCGGTATGCCGGGCATGATCATTGCTTTATGTCAGCCTGAGCGTGAATGTGTATTACTGGATTCTAACGGCAAAAAAATTCGTTTCCTCAAGCAGTTTATTGCTGACTTAAAACTTAAAAATGTTATTGCCGTGCAAACGCGTGTAGAAAATGAAGACAGCATCAATGAGCTGGGTCAATTTGATGTGATTACCAGTCGTGCCTTTGCATCATTAACAGACTTTGTCGATGCTTCTAAGCCATATATGCACGAACAAACGATTATTGCCTCAATGAAAGGCTTAATTCCTGAAGATGAAGTTGCTACTTTAAAAAATGAATTTAGTTGTGAGATTATTGAACTTAAAGTTCCGCGCTTAGACGAACAGCGTCATTTACTTCTATTAAAACGTATTTAAGATTTTTAAAGGGATTGGGGGCAACATGGCACAAATTATTGCGATTGCAAACCAAAAAGGTGGTGTAGGTAAAACCACAACCGCAGTAAATTTGGCGGCATCTTTAGCTGTGTTAAAAAAACGTGTTTTGCTGGTCGATATGGATTCGCAAGGTAATGCGACCATGGGGTCTGGCATTCAGAAGAATGACCTGCTGTATTCGGTTACCGATGTGTTGCTGGGTGAAGTGCCGATTGAAACGGCGATATCTAAGGCGGAAGTCGGTTACAAGGTACTTGGGGCAAACCGTGATCTGGCTGGGGTTGAGTTGGCGATTGCAGAGCAGGAAGGGCGCGAGTTCATTTTACGGGATGCATTGCAGGAAATTGAATCCTCATTTGATTATATTATTGTTGATTGTGCACCGAGTCTTAGCCTGATTACTGTCAATGCTTTGGCAGCCGTGGATGGTGTGCTGATTCCAATGCAGTGTGAATATTATGCACTGGAAGGTCTGGCGGATTTAACCCAGACCATCGATCGGATTCAGCAAGCATTGAATCCGGACCTGCAAATTGTCGGTGTATTACGCACCATGTACGATGCACGTAATGCCTTAACCCGTGATGTCTCTGAAGAATTAGAACAATATTTCGGTAAAAAACTGTATGAAACCGTAATTCCACGAAATATTCGTCTGGCTGAAGCGCCAGCACACGGTTTGCCGGTGATTTATTTTGAAAAAAGCTCAAAGGGTGCAGTTGCTTACTTAAATCTGGCAGCTGAAGTATTAAAGAAAAGCAAAGTGAAAAAAGGAAGTAAAGCATGACCGTCAAGAAACGTGGACTCGCCAAAGGTCGTGGCTTGGATGCCTTGCTAGGCTCAATTCAAAAAGAAAAATTACAACTCGAAGCTCAAGGTCTTGACCATGGTCAGCTAAAACAGATCGATGTGAACTTGCTCAAGCGCGGTGAATATCAGCCGCGCCGTTATATTAACGAGCAGGATTTGCAGGAACTGGCGGCATCGATTGAAAAGCATGGCATCATGCAGCCCATCGTGATCCGTCCGGTTGACGATGAACGCTATCCATACGAGATTATTGCGGGTGAGCGTCGCTGGCGTGCTGCACAGCTGGCGGGTTTGACCGAGGTTCCTGCGATTGTACGTGATCTGAATGATCAGGTTGCGATTGCACTGGCCTTGATTGAAAACATCCAGCGTCAGGATCTGAATCCGATTGATCAGGCGATGGCTCTGCAACGTTTCCATGAAGAATTTGGCTTAAGCCATCAGGAAATTGCAGATACCGTGGGTAAAGCGCGTACGACAGTGAGTAACCTACTTCGCCTGCTTAGCCTGGCAGAAGAAGTGAAAGACTTTATGCAGCAGGGTTTGCTGGATATGGGGCATGCACGTGCGATCTTAACCTTAAAAGCTAAAGATCAGCTCAAAGTTGCAGATATCGTAATTGAAAAAAGTCTGTCTGTTCGTCAAACCGAGCAGTTAGTCCGTGATTTCAATACACCTAAACAAGAAAAAGTAAAAGAAGCTGTAGCACCGGATATTCAGCAATTGACTCAGCGCCTTTCAGAGCGTTTCAGTGCAGATGTTAAAATTGACTATAACAAGCAAGGTAAAGGGAAACTGGTTATTAGCTATCACTCTTTAGAAGAGCTGGATGGCATTCTTTCTATTTTAGAAGATGAATAATTTATATATTTTTTTTATTGGGGAATAAATTAGATGTGGGAATTGGTTAAAGCAGGTGGCTGGCTTATGCTGCCCCTGGTCTTGTGTTCTATCTTTATGCTGGCGATTTCGATCGAGCGTCTGATTCGCCTGAAAAAGAATGCAGTACTTCCGTTGACACTGTTGATGGGGCCTTCGCAAAATACAGCACAAGTCATGCAAAAAATGAATCAAAGTGCGGCCTTAAAGCAAAGCACTTTGGGCCGGGTATTGGCTGCGGGCTATACTAGTAAGCCGCAGGGTGAGCAGTATGCTCGCGCGCAGATGGAAGTGGTGGCGTCACAGGAAATCGGTTATCTGGAAAAAAATATTAATTTTCTGGGCACGTTGAGTGCAGTTGCGCCTTTACTCGGTTTATTGGGGACCGTACTTGGGATTATTGAGTCTTTCCTGATGATCGATGTGGGAACTGGAAGTGATCCGGTCTTGATGATGCCCGGTATTTCCAAGGCTTTAATTACCACGGCAGCCGGTATGCTGATTGCAATTCCTGCACTGTTTGCTCACCGTTATTTTCAGCGTCTTGTTCAGGAATATGTGGCTGAACTTGAGCAGCAAGCGACTTTGTTTCATGCGGATCTTTTTTATCGTAATCATGCAGACATAGATCAAGACATGCAAAAAGCCAGCTAGGAGGCGGATGATGAAATTCAAACGCAACCAGGTGGAAGATGTACATATTAATCTGACACCGATGATTGATTGTCTGCTGTTTATTCTGGTCTTTTTACTTTTGTCGACGACATTTAGCCAAATGAGCCGAATGAATCTGACCTTGCCGGATGCGCAAGGTGTACCGCCTAAAAGCTATGATCAGAAAGTTGAAGTGATTGTGGATGCCAATGGTCATTACGCAGTCAATGGTCAATCCTTGGCCAGTAAGGAAGTCGCGGATTTAAATACTGCAATTAAACAGATTTCTAATGAACGCCGTGATTTAATATTTGTTATTGCAGCTGACGCAAAAGCCAGCCATCAGGACGTGATTCGTGTCATGGATGTGGCCGGGCAGCTCGGCTTTGTAAATATTAATATCAGTACCAAAGTACCCACCCGAGGTTATTAGTGAAGCACGATTTTAAGGTCTATCTTCGCCTTTTAAGTTATTTAAAACCGTTTTGGGGCATTGCATTGCTTGTCCTGCTGGGTTTTTCTATTAATGCCGCTACGGAAGTCTCTGTCGCTAAATTACTGGAATATATTATTGAGGCGATTCAAAATAAAGACCAGAGTTTCACATCACTTTTCCCGTTTTTAGTGGTCATACTCATGTTCTTCCGGGGCCTGGGTTTGTTCATGGGTGGATATTTTACTGCGGTAATTTCCCGGAATCTGGTATTCAACATCCGTCAGGAAGTTTTTGCAAAATTGCTGCGTTTACCGTCCCAGTATTATCTGGATAATACCAGCGGGCATATTACTGCCAAAATCATGTATAACGTTGAACAGCTAACCGCTGCTTCAACTGAAGCTTTAAGAACCTTGTTGCAACAAGGTTTGATCACTCTGGCATTATTAGGCTACCTGTTGTATACCAACTGGCGTCTGACCATGTGTATCCTGATTTTTGCACCCGTCATTGGCTTTATTATCAGTAAAGCTGCAAGACGGATGCGTAAATTATCGCAGCAAGTGCAAGACACCATGGGTGATGTAAACCATGTGGTGCAGGAAACGGTGAATGCCAACCTGATCGTCAAGGGTTTTGGAGGGCAAAGTTATGAGCAGGAACGCTTTAAACAGAACTCGCTGGAAAACTTGCGTCGTGGCTTGAAAATGGTCGCTGTACAACAGTTGAATAGTCCTGTGGTTCAGCTGATCATGTCGATTTCACTGAGTATTGTGATGTTTATTGCCTTGCGTCCGCAAATTCTGGGTGATACCTCTGCGGGTGAATTTGTCGCTTATATTACTGCGGCGGGTATGCTGGCAAGACCGATCAAAGCCTTGACGGATATCAATGAAAAAATTCAACGTGGTATGGCTGCGGCTCATTCGGTATTTGAATTGCTGGATATGCCTGAAGAAAAAAATACCGGGACTTTAACGGATAGCCTGAAAGGCGATATCGAGTTTAAAGATGTCAACTTGATTTATGATGATGGCCATCGTGCTATTCATGACTTTAATTTGCAGGTCAAGGCCGGTGAAACAGTAGCGCTGGTAGGACGTTCTGGTGCAGGAAAAAGTTCTCTGGTGAATCTGCTGGTGCGTTATCAGGATGCAACTTCTGGGCAGATCTTGCTGGATCAGAAACCGATTGAAGATTTTGAAATTACCGCCTTGCGAACCCAGATTGCTATGGTGAACCAGCAAGTAGTACTGTTTAATCGTACCGTGCGGGAAAATATTGCTTATGGTCAGCTCGAAGGTGCTTCCGATGAAGATATTATCGCGGCAGCAAAGGCAGCCTATGCGCATGATTTTATTATGGCATTGCCGCAAGGTTATGATACTCAGCTGGGTGCCCAGGGTTTAAACCTGTCTGGTGGCCAGCGTCAGCGCATCGCGATCGCACGCGCAATTTTGAAAAATGCCTCTATCCTGATTCTGGATGAAGCGACCAGTGCGCTGGATAACGAGTCGGAATACTTTATTCAGCGTGCCTTTGATAAAGCCATGCAGGACCGTACGACCATCGTAATTGCACATCGTCTATCGACGATTGAAAACGCGGATCGTATTGTGGTTATGGATCAGGGCCGTATTGTTGAGCAGGGCAGTCATGCCGAACTGATTGCGCTACATGGTGCTTATTATCAGTTGCATCAGCGTAACTTTGAGGAACAGTAACTTATGGCACTGGCACAAATCATTCAGGATGCTTGGAATGCACAGGCAAAGTGGCTGGTGGTGCTGCGTCCTTTGTCATGGTTATATCGCCTGGGTTTTGTCAGCAATCACTGGCTCTATCAAAAAGGCATTAAAAAAAGTTATAGCGCGCCGATTCCCGTTATGGTGATTGGCAACATCACAGTCGGTGGTAGCGGTAAAACACCTTTGCTGATTCATCTGGTGGATTATTTAACCGAGAAAAATATCCGTGTGGGAGTGATTAGCCGTGGTTATGGTGGTCAAGGCCCATTTCCTACCTATGTCGACTTTAATACCTTGCCGGAGATTGTCGGAGATGAGCCTGCCTTGATTGTGCAGGCAACAGGTGTACCGATGGCAGTTGGTCCCAACCGGCAGAAAAGTATTGAACTGTTATTGCAGAAACATGAGCTGGATCTGATTATCTGTGATGATGGATTACAGCACTGGGCCTTGAATCGCCAGATTGAGTGGATTGTGCTGGATAATAATCGCGGTCTGGGTAATCAAAAGCTTTTACCTGAAGGCTATCTACGCGAACCTGTAACACGGCTAAAAACCGGAACCGTAATTGAGCATTCGGCTAACCCAAGCTCTGAACTGAATATGCATCTGGCTGCATCACAGCCTTATTTGCTCAATCAGGACAGCACTAAAATCTTTGATCCTCAAGCGGCTTTTTATGCGGTAGTCGGCATTGGCTTTCCACAGCGGTTTTATCAGACCTTGCAAAATTTAGGCATAGAACAATTTCAGTGTCATGAGTTTCCAGACCATCATGACTATGACATTGAAGATTTACAGTTCGATGATAACAATCCGATTATTACCACTGAAAAAGACGCAATAAAAATTATGGCGCTACTTAAACAATATCCAGATTTTAAACAGGATATCTGGGTGGTGCCAGTCGATGCAGTCCTATCGCCAGCCTGCTATACAGTCTTGCAGCAACAGTTACAACAATACGGTATTCAAATTTCTTAAGGCTCATTCATTATGAAACACATTGTTATTCCTGCACGTTTCGCCAGTTCACGTTTACCGGGTAAACCTTTGCTGGAAATTCATCGTCGTCCCATGATTCTGCGGGTAGTGGACCAAGCCAAAAAAGTGCAAGGTTTTGATGATCTGTGTGTGGCAACTGATGATGAGCGTATTGCTGCCGTTTGCCGTGCTGAAGGCATTGATGTTGTCATTACCTCGGCGGATCACCCTTCAGGCACAGACCGCTTGAGTGAAGTGGCTCGAATCAAAGGCTGGGCCAGTGAGGACATTATTGTCAATGTACAGGGGGATGAACCCTTACTGCCGGCGCAACTGGTAAAACAGGTTGCTCAACTCTTGGAAGATCAGCCTGAATCTTCCATGTCGACGCTATGTGAGCCGATCCATCAACTGGATGAATTCAAACGTGACAGCATTGTAAAAGTTGTCATGTCAAAACACCAGCAAGCACTGTATTTTAGCCGTGCTACCATTCCTTATGACCGTGATGGTGCGAAACTGACTGAACCAAAACTGCATGATCAGGCCTATCGTCATTTAGGCCTATATGCCTATCGGGTAAAACTGTTGCAAGAATATGTGACCTGGGAAATGGGTGTGCTGGAGAAACTGGAATCTCTAGAGCAGTTACGGGTACTGGAAAATGGACACCGTATTGCCATTGCGGTGGCTGAAGCCAATTTGCCGCCAGGGGTGGATACCCAGGAAGATCTGGATCGCCTGAATCAGATGGATCTTTCCCATTTTGCCTAAGAAGAGTCAAATACATGCCTTTTGATGTCAATGCACATATCTATCCATGGCAGCAACAGGTTTGGGAAACCCTGACCGGGCGCTTTCCCAAGCTTGGACATGGTTTATTGTTTTATGGAAAAAAAGGCTGTGGTAAAGAAGCGTTTACCCAACAGTTTCTGGCTTGGGTGTTATGCCTGAATCGTCAGCCTGCCGGGCCATGTGGTGAATGCAGTAGCTGTCAATGGTTAAAGGCAGACACCCATCCCAACTATGTGCATATCAGTACCGATGACGACAATAAAAAACAGAATGCCAAAATCAAGATCGAGAAGATTCGCGATCTGCTGCCTTTTGTGCAACAGACTGTAGATGGCTGGCGCGTGATTGTGATTGAGCCGGCAGAAGCCTTGAATATTGCCTCTGCCAATGCCTTACTCAAAACACTGGAAGAACCCGGTGATAATACGGTCATTATTTTACTGGCGAATCATTATTTAAAATTGCCCGCGACTATACGCAGTCGTTTGCAGCATTTTGCTTTGGACCGGATTTCCGCAGAACAATTTAGCGATTATGTCCAGAATCAGCTCCCAGATGCAGGTGCTAGCCAACAACAGTTATTGATGAACCTGTCCAATCAGATGCCGTTACAGGCACTAGAGGTTGCACAAAGTGCCTGGCTGCCACTACGTCAGGAATTCCTGCAAGACTGGCAAAAACTGGTCATGCAAAAAAATATGCCGATGGCAATTGCGACCAAATGGAATAAAAACCTGAATTTTGATGACTTTGCTCAAATGTTTGAATACTTGTTGTCCGATTTAATTTGTGTCAAGCTAAATCAGACGGTGAAAAACATTGACCTTGAATTCAATGTACTTGCCGAACAATATTCATTAGAAGCACTTTTTAAAATTTATGAAGATTTTCAGCGCGCTAAACAATTCCTTGAACAGAATGTCCAAAGCAATCTGGTTATTGATGAATTGTTTATCACGCTGATGAATCTTTAATTAAGGGGAAATCACATGCAACCACGTATGGGCGGTATTATTCAGGCCAATATTCCTGACATTGAAACACTGTTTGCCAGCTATATGCCTTATGTTGTGGGTGGTGGGCTTTTTATTCCTTCCAAGCAGCCGGTCAAACTGGGCGAAGAGGTTTTTGTATTGACGACTTTGCCTGACCAGACCCAGAAAATTCCTTTAACCGGTAAAGTCATCTGGGTCTCGCAAAAGCAGAATGGCATCAAGCCACAAGGCTTTGGCATCCAGTTAAGCGGTGAAAAAGGCGTTTATTTTAAAAATGAAGCAGATCGTCTGGTTGCAGGTCTTAAATCTGAAGGACGTAAAAGTTACACTATGTAGTTAATTTACCCTTGGTAGGAACGCATCGTGTTTGTAGATACTCATTGTCATTTAACCCTGCTTGATTTGACACCATATCATGGTGATCTGGATCAGGCATTGGCTCAGGCTCGTGAAGCCGGTGTTTCCAAATTCATGAGTATCTCGGTCGATCTGGATGATCATATCGAGCTGGCCAAAATTGCCGCGCGTCATGCAGATGTCGGATATACCGTTGGCGTACATCCTTGCGAAGATGCTGCAACCATGGCGCGTGCCACGACTGAATATCTGGTCGAACTGGCGCAACCGGAGAAAGTCTGGGCACTCGGTGAAACAGGTCTGGACTATTATCACAGTACCGATTTTATTGCAGAGCAAAAAGCCTGTTTCGCCCGGCATATCCATGCGTCACAAATCACCAAAAAACCTGTAGTCGTTCATACCCGTTCCGCCAAGCATGATACCGTCGATATTATTCGCGCGGAAAAATCTACGCATGGCATCCTGCACTGTTTTACCGAGGACTGGGAAACCGCCAAAGCAGTACTGGATTGCGGCTATTATGTGTCATTTTCCGGAATTGTTTCATTTAAAAATGCGCAGGATCTGCGTGATGTCGCCAAACAGGTTCCGCTGGATCGTGTGCTGATTGAAACCGATAGTCCTTATCTTGCGCCAATGCCGTATCGTGGCAAATCTAATGAGCCTAAATACGTTCCTTATGTAGCCAAAGCGCTTTGCGATGTATATGATAAGTCGCTAGAAGAAATGGCTTTTATCACAAAGCAGAACTTTGAAAATCTTCTGAATTTAAAGTAAATAAAGTTATATAAAGTACAAAGAGAGTTTATAGGGTGAAGATGGATCGTCAGGCTCAGTTTCGAGCAAGAGAAACCTTGATTTTTCAAGTTGCAGAACAGCTCCTGTTGGAAAATGGTGAAGCAGGAATGACGCTAGATGCGCTGGCTGCCGAGCTTGATCTGGCCAAAGGGACACTTTATAAACATTTTCAGAGTAAAGATGAGCTGTACATGCTGCTGATTATCCGTAATGAGCGCATGTTGCTGGAAATGATTCAGGATAGCGATAAAGCCTTTCCTGAACATCTGGCCTTCTTTATGCTGCATCATTTACATCATCCGGAACGAACCGTGCTGTTTCATCAGATTGAAGAACGCCTGTCGACGACTGGGGTTGGAATCCAGCACCTTTTTAGCGAACTTTATCAGGTGCGCAAACAGCGTTTACGCCTGATTATCCGTATGACAGAAACTTATCTGGCTTCTATTAATAGCCGCATGTCAGTACGCGATTATCTGGCTTCGATCTGGTCGTTGACCCATGGTGCAGCTGCAATTCTTAATTCCAGTTTCTATCAGCGTTATTTGGGTTCGCGCGATACCTTGCGTGTAGCCTATATCGATCAGGCACTGGCTTTGCCTAAGCAGGTACATTCAGCCGAGCAGTTTGCCTAAGGTTGTCCTATGATCAGATCACCTCACAGTGCAGTTCGTGGCTTTACCTTAATCGAATTGATGGTGGTGATTGTGATTATGGGAATTATGGCTTCACTAGTGCTGCTGAATACCAGTGGTGTCGATCAGCGCAAAGCGATGCAGGCACGAGAAATTTTATTGGTGGACTTGCAACGGGTGCTACGCGAGGCTAATGACCAATCCAGAATACTCGCGCTTGACGTTCAATCAGCGACAGATGTCACACCATTTCGCTATGGAATTATAGAATATCGTTCGGCAGCGCAGACTGAACCGAACCTGCAAGATGAGAAATGGCAAAATTATGCAGATTTTAAATTGCGTAGTTTGCCTGATCATATTTCCTTTCAAATTCAGGCACTGGAACAGCAGCGTTATGCCAGGGCACAAAATCGTGACCTGACTCAGGCAAATTCACCTCAATTAATCTGGCTCGGCAATGGTGAAGTCAAACCGGTGCGGATTCAGTTCTTTTTAGAAGACCGTGAAGTGGGTGCTGCGATTGAGATTGATCATCTGGGTAAAATCAATGAAATCTAGATATTTCAAGCAGAATACTGGATTTGGTGCTATCAGGCCGAGTTTTACTCGACTTAATCGTGCCTCAGGTTTTACCTTATTGGAAGTTATGGTCGCCTTGGCAATTTTTGCGACCGCAGCCATAACCCTGACCAAAGTCGCGATGCAATATACCCAATCCACCTCGAATGCCATTCTACGTACCAAAGCACAGTTTGTTGCCTTAAATGAAGTGGCGCAAATGGAAATCAATCAGGAATGGATGGAAGGGACGGCTTCCAAACAGCTGACCCAGCAAGGTGAAACCTGGCAGATCGATAAACGCAGTGAACCGACGGTCAGTCCGAATGTTCAGCGAATCGAGCTGCAGGTGAGTCTGGTTAATCAGGACAGTGGTCAGGTGGAATCTGGTATCAGCAGCCTGATGTTCTTTAATCATCGTATGAACAATACTCCATGAAGTCTAAAGGATTTACTCTGGTTGAATTATTGGTCGCAATTGCGATCTTTGCAGTGCTGTCTGCTTTGGGTTGGAAAGTTTTTGATTATATTGTCAAAACGAAAGATCAGAATGTGATTCATGAACAGCGTTTAGGTCAGTTACAGCAAACCTATCAGCAGATTCTGCGAGATACCGTACAGGCAGTACCCTTAACGGCCAACATCAATGGCGATATTCAACCGGCTCTGGTGCTGCAGAACGGACGTTTTAACTTTAGTAAAACCGGGGTAACTGATCCTTTAGAAGAAGGGATTTCCCCAGATGAACGCATTGAATATCAGTACCGAGCCGATGAGCAGAAACTTTATCGCTTGAAATACCGGAATCTAAATCAGACAGGTCAAGATCAGCCCGAATCCAGTGTTTTATTGTCGGAAGTGGAACAATTCCAGATCGTCGTACTCAATCCGAATGAACTCACGCAATGGCCGGATACTTCTACTGATCTGAATCAGTTAGAGCATAAACAGCGTTTGCCTAAAGGGATTAAAATCAATTTAACCGTGAATGGCGTCAGTTATGAATGGATGTTCAGTTTATTAAATACGGACTTTTTGCTTGATACTCAGAACACCGGTCAACCCAGCTCAGAATAATAAGAAATGAAAATGAATAAAGCGATCATGATCAAACAGCAGCAGGGCATTGCACTGATTACCATTCTGGTGATGGTAGCGCTAGCGACTATTCTGGCGGCTACGATTGCGCAACGTCAAGCTGCAACTGCTGAAAGCACTGCCTATTTGATGCGACAAAACCAGTCCTTAATGTATGCCAAAAGTGCTGAGGCCTTTTTTTCTGAATTGCTGGTCGATGATGCTGAAAATGCCGCAGAGGTCGACCATCTGCAGGAAACCTGGGCGCAGCCCATGCCAGCTTTTCCGGTAGATGACGGTTATGTCTCCGGAATAATACAGGATGAATCAGGCAAGTTTAATTTAAATAGCCTGATTACTGCCGAAGGCGCAGTCAATGAAAATGCCAAAGCATGGTTCGAGCTGATTCTAAAACGTGCCAGTTTGCCGGAACAGCTCAGTGAAGCAGTCATTGACTGGCAGGATGCAGACGAGCTGGTCAGTGGGGGCATGGGCGCCGAATCTAACTATTATCAGGGCTTGCCCAATGCTGCTTTGCCACCGAATGCAAAATTTCACAGCGTAGAAGAATTAAAGCTGGTACGCGGTTTTGAAGAGAATAAATATAAGCTGATAGCACCTTATCTGAGTACTGCACCGGTGCAGGAGAGCCTGGTCAATATTAATACCGCTTCAGCTTTTCTTTTGGCTAGTATGGATGAAAAGCTGGATGTGAATGCAGTGCAGCAATTGCTGGATCAGCGTCAGGCCAATTTGGAGCACTTTTCCAATGTGACTGATCTGTGGTCACTGGAGCCTTTCGCTCAGGTCGATGCGGACAGGCGTAATTTGTTTAACAGTCTGCTTGGGGTGCAATCCAATTATTTTAAAGCCCGAATCGAAGTGGTTTTAAGTGAGCGTAAGCGCCAGTTTAGCAGCGATCTGGTTCGTCAGGACAAACAGGTTTATGTCGCTTACCGTAGCATGGCGCCATTTTAATTTTAGCTCATGAATTGTACAGGCTGGATAAGCGCAAATGCCGGGCTGATGCCTTTTCCCTATCATGCTAAACAGCAAAATTAATCCTCAAAGCTTTACTTTTGCTTTATAATCAAAATTAATTCACCTATTTTTTGACGACATTACGGCATATGTTAATTCGTAAGTTATTTAAGTTTGAGAATGCTCATATTGTGCGTAACTGCACGTCAGATCGCTGTAAGCGTTCGATCCATGGCCATAGTTATAAAGTCGAGTTATTGCTAAAAGCCTCGAAGCTAGATCATGGTCAAATGGTCTATGACTTTGGTCTGCTTAAAGGTGTGATTAAGGATTTCTTTGATTCTTTCGATCATGCCATCTGCTTTTGGCAAAATGACGATCCGGAATATATTCAGGCCTGCAAGAATTTCAGTGCGCGCTGGGTGTCTTTGCCGGTATCGCCATCAGCAGAACAGTTTTCACGTATTTTCTTCTTTCTGGCACAGCAGGTGCTGGCATCGACCGTGACTCAAAATGGTGAAGGCGATGTCGAAGTCTATTCTGTGATTGTGCATGAAACCGACACCGGCTATGCACAAAGCTTTTTAGAAGATATTCAAAATGAACAAATGGGCATCCTTAGTCTGGAGCAACTTGAGTTCTCTGAACAAGTGCAGGCTGAATGGACAGATCCGGACATGTTTGCCAAGCTCAAACAGGGCACACCATTTCATAACCCTACAGTAGATTTACAGGTACAGATTTAAAGTCTGCGTGACTTTAAATCCATTGACATAGATTTAGGATTGAAGAATGTCTTTAAATGAACAGCAACTGGCCAAGCTGAATAAAGTTCAGCTGGATGAAAGCTGGAAATATGGATTGAGTGAATTTTTGCTCAGTCCGAAAATGGATGAATTAAAAGCATTTCTCGTTGAAGAAAAAAAAGCAGATAAAATCATTTATCCTCCCAATCATCTGATTTTTAATGCGTTAAATACCACGCCGCTAGATCGGGTAAAAGTGGTAATTTTGGGGCAAGATCCTTATCATGGCCCAAATCAGGCGCATGGATTAAGCTTTTCCGTGCAAAAGGGGGTTGCATTACCACCATCTTTGCGTAATATTTTTCATGAGTTACATGCTGATGTTGGGGTTGAAAGACCGAAGCATGGTGACTTGACGCATTGGGCAGAGCAGGGTGTGCTTCTGTTAAATGCAGTACTGACCGTCGAAGCAGGTCAGCCAACTTCGCATCAGAAGCGCGGTTGGGAAGAATTTACCGATCACGTCATTGATGTATTAAATGAACAGCGTGAACATATTGTCTTTATTCTTTGGGGCGCATACGCACAGCGTAAAGGACAGCGCATTAATCAAGACAAGCATCTCGTGTTAAAGGCAGCACATCCATCGCCTTTGGCAGCAAACCGTGGTGGTTTTTTTGGTTGTAAAGTATTTTCAAAATCGAATAACTACCTCAAACAACATGGCATTGAGCCTATAGATTGGCAGCTGGACGCATGAAATATTCTCCCCTTACTAAACATTATCATCCGGATTTGATTGTTGAAGAAGCGCACAATGGTTGGCGTATCGTTCGTTTAAATCGCCCGAAATCTTTGCATGCTCTCGATGAATCGATTGCTTCCGCACTTCTGGAAGTATTTCAGGACTTTCATCATGATGATAGCGTCAAAGCCATCTGGCTGGATTCAACCACACCGAAAGCGTTCTGTGCGGGTGGGGATGTGCGTAAGCTGCGTCAGTTAGTGATTAATGATGAAGTCGCGGCTGCCAATAAATTCTTTGAACAAGAATATGCACTCGATCTGTTACTGCATAATTATGCCAAACCCGTTTTAGTCTGGGGTGAAGGTTATGTGATGGGTGGTGGCTTGGGCTTGTTTATGGCGGCGCCTTTCCGTTTAGTGACGCCATATTCACGTTTGGCAATGCCTGAAATCAATATCGGTTTGTATCCAGACGTGGGTGCAACCCGCTTCTTGGCAGATCGTGGTGCGATTGGTCTATTTACCGGCTTGACCGGTTCAATCATGACTGCTGCGGGCGCTTACGGGATTGGCTGGGCAACGCATATTTGTGATGCACAGCGTGATTCAGTTTTGGATAAAGTCATTAATATTGACTGGGAGCATTATCCTGCAGGTGACTTCCGTGCCATTGATGACACCCTGAATAGTATGCACCGTCCGGTCGGCCCGGGACCGTTGCAAAACTCTCTGGATGTGATTCATAGTGTTTGCCGTGGTGTCAACTTTGAGCATGATTATGAGTCGATTATTGGCCTGAGTGACGCACGCAGTGACTGGTTGCGTCAGGCCAGTGAAAACCTGAAAAAAGGTTCGCCAACTACTGCAGCCTTGACCTGGCTATTGTGGCAATGGGGTAAGCAGATACATTCCTGGAATGAAGTTTTCGAACTGGAAGTTCAGATCTCGGACTGGAAAATTCGTCATCATGACTTTGTTGAGGGTGTACGAGCACGTCTGGTCGACAAAGACCTTAGTCCTGAGTGGAAAAAAGGTGCAGATATGAGCTTGAAAGGGATCCTGTCTGGGAATCCTCCAGTTACGACTATTGAAAGCTGGAATGAGCTGCTCAAGCATTATGGTGTGATTTAAGCTTCAATGTCCGAAACACAATTTACAGATGAATACTGGATGCAGCGTGCTTACGAGCAGGCTGCACTTGCTGCTGCACAGGGAGAAATTCCTGTGGGGGCAATTATCGTCAGTCAGAATCAGATCATTGGCCAAGGATTTAATGCGCCCATCTCGTTGAATGATCCGACTGCGCATGCCGAAATTGTTGCACTACGTGATGCGTGTCAAAACCTCCAAAATTATCGGTTACCTGATGATGCGGTGCTCTATGTGACTCTTGAGCCGTGCACCATGTGTGTCGGTGCACTGGTGCATTCGCGGGTTTCGCGAGTGGTATTTGGTGCATTTGAAGCGAAAGCGGGTTCATTGGTGAGTGCGCGTCAACTGTTTGAAACCGGTTATTATAATCACGTATTTCCTTTCCAGGCAGGCTGCATGCAGCAGCAATGTTCTGAACAGCTGAGTGCATTTTTTAAGTTGCGCCGCGAGCAGAAACGAGAACTCAAGTTACAAGAAAAGTTATTAAATACGCAGAAATAAATCTGCTTTATCCGCTAAAATTTGCTTACTTTCAAATATCTGCAATCTTCAGGAACAATAATGAACAGCATTCAAGTAAAAAAAGAATTTCCGGCAGCGCTTGATGATGTCTTTAATTTGATGTCCAAGCATGACACCTATAATATTGCCTTCGCACCGATGCAGGTCGAACGAATCAAGGATTCTGCGGATGCTGAACATCCTGATGGACTCGGTTCGGTACGTGCAATGGGTATGGGGCCAATAAAGCCGCTGAAAGAACAAATTACCTTGTTCGAGCCAAATAATCGCATCGAATACCAGATTATTAAAAATCCGTTAATCAAGCATCATTTGGGTATTATTGAATTTGAAGCACTGGCTGATGACAAAACGCTAGTAACTTATACGATTGAATTGCAGGCACGTGCGCCTTTTGTGAGTAAATTAATCCTTGCACAGTTACAGGCAGCGATTAAACTAGGCCTGACAAAACTCGCAAAATCTGTTTAAACAACAACGGGAAAGCAATGACAGTTCAAATTATTACCATTGATGGTCCAAGTGGGTCTGGCAAGGGCACGTTAGCAGCGAAACTGGCTGCACATTATCAGTTTCACTTATTGGATTCTGGTGCTTTATACCGCCTTTTGGGTTTGTCATTGCATCACCATGATTTGCTGGATTCTCTAGACACGAAATTGCCAGAATGCGTACAAATCGCAACAAATTTAGATATCCAGTTTGTCAGTACCGACACCGGGGTGCAGGTGTGGCTGGATGGTGAAGATGTGTCCCAAACTATTCGCACTGAACGGGTAGGAGAGTTTGCTTCAAAAGTTGCAGCAATTCCTGAGCTTAGAACAGCGTTGGTTTCACGCCAACATGCCTTTGCGCAGGCACCGGGTCTGGTAGCAGACGGACGCGATATGGCGACAAGTATCTTCCCGAACGCCCAGGCAAAAATATATTTGACGGCCTCGGCTGAATCCCGTGCGCAAAGACGTGTAAAGCAGTTGCAGGGCATGGGGCTGGATGTTAAAATAAGCGACATTTTAGCTAATATCATCGCTCGCGATAAACGAGATATGGAACGCACTGTCGCTCCACTCAAGCCTGCGGATGATGCTTACATTATCGATAGTTCAGATTTGAATATCGATGAAGTATTCCAGCTGATGACCACTTATGTGGATCAGCAGTTAGCAAACTAACCCAATTTTATCAGCAAACGCATAGCTTGATCAGTTTTATATGGACTATGTAGATGCTTAATTAAACCGGCCTTGTCTGATCCAAGACCGCTGACTTTATCGGAAATATCATGACCGAATCTTTTGCAGCCCTCTTTGAAGCAAGCGAATTAAACCTCAACGTTGAAAAGGGTGCAGTTATCCAAGGCGTTGTAGTAAGCATTGACTCTGATTGGGTAACTGTTGACACTGGCCTTAAATCTGAAGGCGTTGTTGACCGTGCTGAGTTCTTAAATGAACAGCGCGAACTTGAAGTTCAAGTTGGCGACACTGTAGACGTAGTTGTTGAAGCACTTGACAATGGTATGGGTCAAACAGTTCTTTCTCGCGAAAAAGCTAAACGCGCAGAAACTTGGACTAAACTTGAAAAAATCTTTGAAGACGGCGAAATCGTTACTGGTGTTATCTCTGGTAAAGTTAAAGGTGGTTTCACCGTTGACATCGGTCCAGTACGTGCGTTCCTTCCAGGTTCTTTAGTTGATACTCGTCCTATTCGTGATACTACTCACCTAGAAGGCAAAGAGTTAGAATTCAAAGTAATCAAACTTGACGCTAAACGTAACAACGTTGTTGTTTCACGTCGTGCTGTTATGGAAGCTGAATCTTCAGCTGACCGTGAAGCTCTTCTTGCTCAGCTTGAAGAAGGTCAAACAGTTACTGGTACGATCAAAAATCTTACTGACTACGGTGCATTCGTTGACCTTGGCGGTATTGATGGTCTTCTTCACATCACTGACATGGCTTGGAAACGCATCAAGCACCCTTCAGAAGTTGTTGAAGTTGGTCAAGAAGTTACTGTTAAAGTACTTAAATTCGACCGCGAACGTAACCGTGTTTCTCTAGGTCTTAAACAACTTGGCGAAGATCCATGGTTAGCGATCATGAACCGTTACCCTAAAGGTTCAATCGTTAAAGCGCGCGTAACTAACCTGACTGACTACGGTTGTTTCGCTGAAATCGCTGAAGGCGTTGAAGGTTTAGTACACGTTTCAGAAATGGATCACACTAACAAAAACATCCACCCATCTAAAGTTGTTCAGATTGGTGACGAAGTTGATGTTATGGTTCTTGAAGTTGATGAAGAACGTCGTCGTATTTCTCTTGGTATCAAACAAACTCGTGCTAACCCATGGGAAGAGTTTGCTAAAGATCACGACAAAGGCGAAAAAGTTTCTGGTACGATCAAATCTATCACTGACTTCGGTATCTTCATCGGTTTGCCAGGCGGTATCGACGGTCTAGTTCACTTGTCTGATATTTCTTGGAACGAACAAGGCGAAGAAGCGATTCGTCGTTACAAGAAAGGCGACACTGTTGAAGCGGTTATCCTTTCTGTAGACGCTGAAGGCAACCGTATCAGCCTTGGCATCAAGCAAATGAACAACGATCCGTTCAATGACTTCCTTGCTGCTAACGAACGCGGTGCGTTGGTTAAAGGTACTGTAACTGCAGTTGACGCTAAAGGCGCTACTATTAAGTTAGCTGACGAAGTTGAAGCGACTCTGAAAGCATCTGAAATCAACCGCGATCGCGTTGAAGATGCAACTAAGTTCCTTGAAGTTGGTCAAGAAGTTGAAGCGAAGATCATCAACGTAGATCGTAAATCTCGCGCAATCAACTTGTCTATCAAAGCGAAAGACGAAGCTGAAGAGAAAGAAGCAGTTGCTAACTTGAAAACAGCTCCTGCTGGTCAAGACAATGGTCCTAAGACGATTGGTGACCTGATTAAAGCTCAAATGGGCAACTAAGTAAGCGTTTGAATTGTATTGTTAATGTAAGTTAACTAATACTTTTTATACAAATACTGTAAACGGTAGCGTAGTATTTAATTATTGCGCTACCGTTTTGTATTTAAACAGGTTATTATCGGGAAATAGATCCCAAGTAGCTTGATAATTAAAGAGGTCGCAGATGACTACTGAAGCACTTAATAAGTCTGACTTAATAGAGCGTATTGCGTTAAAAAATCCGCATTTGGCTGAGCCTTTAGTGGAAGAAGCAGTTAAAATTATGATTGATCAAATGATAGAAGCATTATCAACTGACAATCGTATCGAGATTCGTGGATTTGGTAGTTTTGCATTGCATCACCGTGAACCGCGCGTAGGTCGTAACCCTAAAACTGGTAAATCAGTAGAAGTGGCTGCAAAAGCAGTTCCGCACTTTAAACCAGGCAAGGCACTTCGTGACGCTGTGAACGAGTCTGCACAAAAATAATTGTAAATATTTTGCGGGGTGTTCATGCGTTACGTTCTGGTCATTCTTTTATTGGTACTGTTTGGTTATTCATTAGCTTTGGTTTTGCAAAACGGTACCGAATTGTCAGTGGACTTGTTATTTACTCAAGTTCCCGCAATGCGCCTGGGATTATTACTTCTCCTCACGTTATCTTTAGGTGTCGTTTTGGGCCTGTTATTGGGCGTTCAGATCTTCCGGGTTTTTCAGACGAATTGGGAAATTAAACGACTGCGTAAAGACATTGAACATCTACGTAAGGAACAGTTGAATACAGCCAAGTTAATGGCCGCTGAAGCAGCAGCCCATACCCGGCATGAAAAAACTGTATTAGATATTACCAATGAAAATCAAAGCCCATTATAATGGGCTTATTTTTTGCCTATATGAAGGGGTAATCTCTTGAGTATCATCGTCGCACTAGATGCCAAAAGCCAATTTGATGCCTTAGCCATTGCAGAACAGTTAGATCCTGCCTTGTGTCGACTTAAAGTTGGTAAAGAGTTATTTACCCATGAAGGTCCAATTATTGTCAAAGCACTTCAAGATAAAGGCTTTGCTGTATTTCTGGATCTGAAATTTCATGATATTCCAAATACAACAGCACAGGCAGTATGCGCGGCAGCAGATTTGGGTGTGTGGATGGTCAATGTGCATGCCTCAGGTGGCCGCAAGATGATGGAAACCTGTGTAGAGCGTTTGCAAGCAGGTAATTATAAAACTCAGTTGATTGCAGTGACTGTATTGACGTCAATGGGCCGTGAAGACTTGAAAGATATTGGTCTGGATATTGAGCCAAATGAGCATGTAAAACGTCTGGCACAACTGACCAAAGACAGTGGTCTAGATGGGGTGGTTTGCTCAGCTCAAGAAGCGAAAATGTTACGTGAAACGATTGGAAAAGACTTTGCATTAGTGACACCCGGCATTCGTCCAGAAGGGTCGAATGCAGATGACCAGAAACGTATTGTGACACCGAAACAGGCAATGCTAGATGGCTCAACACATCTGGTAATTGGTCGCCCGATTACCCAGTCTAAAAATATGCGTCAGACTTTGAAAGATATTTTGGCAACGCTTTAATACGGTTTGAATGACAGAAAGCCTTTCAGTCGAAAGGCTTTTTTTATATATTGAAAAAATGGTTATAAAATAAAAAGGAAAAATGATGACTTCATCTGAACCACAATTAGAAAAAGTACAGAATGACGTGATTCAAAATATTCAACAGGCGGAACAGCTTAAGCAACAAGAATAGCAACAACAGCAGGCAAGCTCAGCAGATCGGACAGCGGGGATCGATGTGGTCAGTTTGGCATCTGATGCCATCAGTCTTGCTTCGGATGTTATTGAAACAGTAGGCGATGCCTTAAGTGATATTGATTTAAGTTTTAGTCAGCCCTCCCGGCCTTCTTGCTTGTGCTTCGTTTTAAGATTCTGGTTTAGAGCTTACTCAAGGAGGAGAGGTCCCTCTTTATAAAAAAGGGATTTAGTGAGATTGAGAAAGCGATAAAACAATTAAATCGCTGCCAGTACACTCACCGTGACTGGTGCTAACAGTGACAAAATAAAACCACTGACCATAGCATGTGGAATAAAATCATGCCCGCAAGCCTGTTTAACCATCGGTAAAGTCACATCCATTGCAGTTGCCCCCGCGGCGGAAATGGCCGACCTTGGATATCTCCAGCCCAGACAATACATCAGTAAGATGGCGAAAATTTCTCTAAACAGGTCATTCATCAGCGCGATACTGCCGAGTTCTGCATTTCTGAGTTCTGTCACGACAACGCCTGACATTGAGTAAAATCCATAGCCTTGTGACAGCATGATCAAATCTTTCAGACTGATGTCGGTGTTCCAGAATGAATAAAGCATGACCGCGAATAATGAACCGAAAATACAACCGATTGGAACTAAGAGAATTTTAAAATTTAACCAGGAACGATCTAAAGGTGAATAAGCCAGATCCAGGCCAATCATGAACATAAATACCAGCAACAAATGCCAGGTGCTGATTTGCAAGGATAGATCAAACAGACTCAAGCCCGCATGTAAAAAGTATCCACCTGCGAGAGCCAAAAAGGCATAGCTCATATTCAGCAAGGATTTAACTACCAGATCGACGGATACCCGACCAGAACTAGGAAGATAACCTGCCCATTTAAATAGTAGATAACAAAATGCAAAAGCACCGAGCGAGGTCAGAAAGGCAATACTGATCGACGTACTTAAAATCTGTAGGGGATGCTGTAATTCATCTACCAGTTGTGAAAATTCAAAGGCAATTGCAATCAATAAAACGTAGCTAAAATAGGGTAATAGCTTGAAACAGATTTTAATAATCGAAAGTGGAATTCGTTTTGCCATGGCAAAACCGAGTGCTAGACAGAATAAAAGCTGAAAGATAAGCCAAAGCGATTGCATAAATTTAATGGATTGAAAAAATTACCTATAAATTATGCCACCGCTTGATGTCAGATGGTAAAAAGCTTTTAGGCGACTTTATTCAATAATCGATAATCTGCGACATTTGGTTTTTTTGTTTTGAGCCAGTATTTCCAGGTATAAGTTGGCCATAAGGCAAAGTTCTTGCCGCCTTCCTGCTGATACCAGCTGACACAGCCAGATTGCCACACGGTCTTTTCAAACATATGTTGTACCTGCTGATTAAATGTATCCTGTGCCTGGTCTTTGACCATGATGGCATCACTTTGGGATTGATCGACCAGTTGCATCAATTGCAAAATATATTCAACTTGTGCCTCAATCATAAAAATGACAGAGTTGTGTGCCAATAGGGTATTTGGCCCCGGTAACTGAAACAGGTTTGGAAAGTCTTTCACGCAAATTCCATAATAGCTTTCAGCACCTTGTTTCCACATTTCATTCAGTTCTACGCCATCAAGCCCGGTACATTGAAAATTCTTCATATAGATACGTGGATCGGTAATGAATCCGGTGCCATAAATCAGACAGTCAATCGGCCGCTCTTTTCTATCTTGTGTAATGATACTGTGTTCAGTCAGTTCCTGAATCTTCTCGGTCACCAGTTCCACATTATGGCGGTTAAACGTCGGGAAGTATTTATTTGAAACCAGAATACGTTTGCAGCCCATGATGTAATCGGGAGTTAGTTTTTTGGCCAATTCAGGGTTTTTGACCTCATATTTAATGAATAGTTCTGCCAGTTTTTGGGTGAATTTCATAATGCCCGGTTTGACAATCGGTACCACACGCGATTCATTTGACCAATACAGGCGGGCACGGTGTAGCTTTCTAAACCAGTCATATTTTTTAAAGAGTTTCTTTTCAAGATTCGGGTAGGCACGTTCATCCCGAGGAATGACCCAAGCCGCAGTACGTTGCATGACATACAGTTGTTTGCATTTCGGGGCAATTTCTGGAATATATTGAATGGCACTGCCACCTGTACCAATCGATGCGACATTTTTGCCAGTCACATCATAAGTGTGATCCCATTGCGCAGAATGAAAGACTTTACCTTGGAATTTCTCAATACCAGGAATATGTGGAATTTGGGGGATATGCAATGGCCCAGAAGCGAAGATAACGAACTGGGCTTCAAGGATACTTTGATCCTGTAGCTGTAATTGCCATAGACAGCGTTCTGCCTGGTAATGCGCTGCCAGTACCTCGGTATTTAAACGGCAAAAAGCACGCAGGTTATAATCGGTCACCAGATCCTGAATATAAGAAAATATCTCGGGTGCTTCCGCATAACGCTTGGACCAATTACTTTTTGGAGCAAATGACAAGGAATACAAATGTGATTGCACGTCACAGGCTGCTCCAGGGTACTGATTGTCCCGCCAAGTTCCGCCAAAATCGCTCCCTTTTTCCAGAATAATAAAGTCATAAATACCATGCTGTTGTAAACGTATTGCCATGGCAATACCGCCGAAACCAGCTCCAATAATGGCAACTTTGGTATGAGGGGGGGAGCGTGTAGCGGTGGCATGATCTAGCATCAGTACATTCCTTACTTATTTTAATGTTGGATATTTATCGTAATTTGCTCCTTGGTGATTAGACAGAAAATTGATCTAAACGGCAATAGCCGACACATTATTTTTATAGTACAACTAGAGCAATCACATTGTATTTGTATGGTTATGAAACGTTCTGTTCTCAGTCTGATGTATTTGATTCAAGGGATGCGCAAGGCTGGCATGGAAGTCGATCAGAAACTGCAAAACATTGGACTGCGTGTAGATGCCTTTGATCCAAGCTCGGTGATCCATCCGAGTCTGGAACATGATGTGCTTAAGGTGGTAGGACAGGAAATCCAACCTGAACAGGGATTATTGATTGGCCAGCATTATGCTTTGGCAGGTTATGGTCCCTTACTCATGTTGCTGGTGACCAGTCCTACGGTACGTGATGCACTGAATCAGGTGATCCGTTTTCAGCAGTTGAAGCATCTGACCGGTCAGTTGGCCTTGCAGCAAAGCGAGCATCATAGCGCGCTGTGTTATCGGGCCAAGCAGCAAGATGATCATTTGGGAATGTTGCTGGCACAGGCGGAGATTTCCGGGACGTTTAAGTTTATCCGGGAAATTTACAAATTGATGGGCTTATCCAAACCTGATTTGCGGATCGAGTTGCCATTTGCCTATCCAGAAGATCTGACTACCTTAAAGGTCTACCATGATTATTATGGAACACAGGTACAGTTTGATGCATCTCGGGCAGCATTCTGGTTTGATGAAGCAGTGCTGGATATTAAAATTCCCTCTGCGGATGCGGTGACTTTTGCCGTTTATGAAGCCAAATGTCTGGCTGAACTGGAACGTTTGCAACAGGATGAGCAGACGCCGACTGTGGTGCAGCGCGTGCAGGATTATCTGGAAATCCAAAGCGGCCTGATGCCGAGCATGGCTGAAACAGCACAAGCGCTGAATATCCCGGAACGAACCTTACGGCATCAGTTACAGCAGTGTGATACCAGTTATAAGCAGATTCGCGAAGAAATTATTAAAGATAAAGCTTTGCGACTGATTGAATACAAACAGTATTCGATTGAAATGATTGCAGAATTATTAGGCTATTCCGAGCCGGCTGCTTTTAACCATGCCTTTAAACGCTGGTTTGGGCAAAGTCCTCGGCAATATATAAAATAGCCTAAGCTTGTTTATGCCAAAGTGTTATAGCGTGTTGATTAAACTCCGCTATAATTAAATTGATCCCAAATAGTACGAAATTCTATGTCCGATTTTAATTCACAGCACAGCACCGCTTTTAGTCCGATTTCTCCTGCAGAACGTTATGCACAAGCGATCTCTTCGGGACAGTTTATGCCTGATGAAGCACAGGCAATGGCAGTACATGAACTGAATCGTGTCTGGCTGGAATTGATTCAGCGTTTTAAGGCATCGAAAAAAGCATTTCGCCGCTTTCGCCGTCAGACATCTCCGAAAGGGGTGTACATGTGGGGTGGTGTGGGGCGTGGAAAAACTTGGTTAATGGATCAGTTTTACGATTCGATTCCGTTTCGCCGTAAAACCAGGATGCATTTTCACCATTTTATGCAGCATGTGCATCGTGAGTTAAACAAATTATCCGGACAGCGTAATCCGCTAGATATCGTGGCGGATCGAATTTATAAAGAAGCGGTCATCATCTGTTTTGATGAATTTTTTGTGTCTAACGTGACGGATGCAATGATCCTGAGCGATCTGTTCCAGAAGCTGTTTGAACGTGGTATCACCTTGGTCGCTACTTCGAATATCGCACCGGACGGTTTATATAAGAACGGCATTCACCGTGACCGTTTTATGCCTACCATCGAACTGGTCAAGAAAAACTGTGTGGTCTTAAATGTCGATGCCGGAGTCGATTACCGTCTACGGGTTTTGAAACAGGCACAACTGTTTAAATTCCCGTTAACACATGATCATAAAAACTGGATTGCTCAACGTTTTAGCGCCTTGACCCAGACTCAGACCTGTTCTGAAGAGCCGATTATTATCAACAACCGTATTGTTGAAACCGTGTCACATACTGAAGATGTATTGTGGTGCGAGTTCTCTGAACTGTGTTTAAAGCCACGTAGTCCGGCTGATTTTATTGAAATCGCCAATATTTATAATACGGTTTTGGTCAGCAATGTGCCGCACCTGACCGATTTTCTGAATGATGGAACACGCCGTTTTATTTATCTGGTGGATGAATTTTATGACCGCGGCGTCAAGTTGCTCTTAACCTCGGAAGATAATATCGTGGATATTTATCAAGGTGAGAAACTGGCCTTTGAAATTGAACGGACCCGTTCCCGTTTACTAGAAATGCAGTCGGATGAATACCTAAATTCTGAACATCGCCAGATTGAGAAAATCGCTTCTGTGAACGGAGAGTAAGAATAAAAGCGCTGGTCATTCACCAGCGCTTTTTTTATAAAAATAGGTACTTAAATTATCGACAAGCCTGATCAAACATGGCTTAATCTTGATCTAAATATGATCGTGTATAACTAGAATGCATAATTTTTACTCGAAAATCTGAACTTAAGTCTAATTTCTACATTTCGAAAACTTTATACACTGTCATTAGGGTATTTAGCAGAATGATATCTATTTGTAACTGAGAAAGATCAAATATGTTTATGAGGGTATTCATATTGGAAAAAATGCTCAGTATTTAGCAATGTGATAATACTATTCAGCTAGATTTTAATCGGTATACTAGAATCTCTTGTATAAAAAGTAGCAATATCAGGAAAGACAATGACTGCACGTATTCAAAAAGGCAAGTTAGCGATTGCTAAAGAACTTTACGATTTCATCGAAAATGAAGCACTACCAGGTTCTGGTTTAGACAGCGAAACATACTGGAAAAACTTTGAACAAGTCGTTGTTGATCTTAGCCCTAAAAATAAAGCACTTTTGGCTAAGCGTGATGACATTCAGGCGAAAATTGATGAATGGCACCGCAATAACACATTTGAATTACAAGCTTACAAAGCTTTCTTGACTGAAATTGGCTACTTGTTACCAGAAGTAGAAGATTTTCAAATCAGCACTCAAAACGTAGACGAAGAAATTGCAGTACTGGCAGGTCCACAGTTGGTTGTACCGGTACGTAATGCACGTTACTGCTTGAACGCTGCAAACGCACGTTGGGGTTCTTTGTACGATGCACTTTATGGTTTCGACGTCATCTCTGAAGAAGATGGTGCGGAAAAAGGCAAAGGCTATAACCCGAAACGTGGTGAAAAAGTTGTCGCATTTGCCAAGAATTTCCTCGACGAAACTTTCCCATTCGCACAAGGTTCGCATGCAGACGCAACTCAATACGCAGTTGAAGCTAATGCACTGGTTGTTACCCTAAAAGATGGTTCAAAAACAACTGTGGCAGATGCGGCTAAATTCGTTGGCTACAATGGCGAAGCTTCAGCACCGACTGAAATCGTATTTAAAAATAATGGCCTGCACGCTATTGTGCAAATTAATGCCAGTAGCCCGATTGGCCAAACTGATGCCGCTGGTGTAAAAGATGTGGTTCTTGAAGCTGCGGTTACGACCATTCAGGACTTGGAAGACTCGATTGCAGCCGTTGACGCTGAAGAAAAAGTGGAAGGCTACCGTAACTGGTTAGGCCTGATGAAAGGTACTTTAGAAGAGTCTATTGAGAAAAACGGTAAAACTGTTACCCGTAAACTGAATGAAGACCGTACTTTCAAAAATGTAGAAGGTGGTGAAACTAAAGTTCACGGCCGTTCATTGATGTTGCTGCGTAATGTTGGTCATTTAATGACAAACCCTGCGATTCTGGTAGATGGCGCAGAAATCTATGAAGGCATCATGGATGCATTGGTTACGCCATTATTGTCTTTTGCAGACATCAAAGGTGAAAACACCATCAAGAACTCGCGTCAAGGTTCAATGTATATCGTTAAGCCGAAAATGCATGGTCCTGAAGAAGTGGCATTTGCCGTTGAATTGTTTGAACGTGCAGAACAGGCACTCGGCTTACCTGCAAAAACTTTAAAAATCGGGATTATGGATGAAGAACGCCGTACTTCTGTGAACTTGAAGAACTGTATTGCACAAGCCAAAGATCGTACTATCTTCATCAATACAGGTTTCATGGACCGTACTGGTGACGAAATCCATACCTTTATGGAAGCTGGTCCATTCGTTCGTAAAGGCGAAGTAAAAGGCCAAATCTGGTTCCCGGCTTATGAAAACCGTAACGTGATGATTGGTCTGCAAGCAGGTTTACGTGGTAAAGCACAGATTGGTAAAGGCATGTGGCCAAAGCCAGACATGCTGCTTGACATGTACAAAACGAAAACTGAACATCCTGAAGCGGGGGCGAGCTGTGCATGGGTTCCATCACCTACAGGTGCGGTGATTCACGCGATTCACTATCACCAGATTAATGTTGCAGACCGTCAGCAAGAGCTATTGTCGACTCAACCTTTATCTCTGGATGATTTGTTGACACCGCCATTGGCGAAAGACACCAACTGGTCTGAAGAAGAAAAAACCAAAGAACTCGAAAATAACTGTCAAGGTATCTTGGGTTATGTCGTTCGTTGGGTAGATTTGGGTGTAGGTTGTTCTAAAGTGCCAGACATCAATGATGTCGGTTTAATGGAAGATCGTGCGACTCTACGTATTTCTTCACAACACGTTGCGAACTGGTTGCGTCACGGTATCGTAAGTCGTGAGCAAGTAGAAGAAGTGATGCAACGTATGGCGAAAATTGTGGATGAGCAAAATGCCAATGATCCACTGTATACGCCAATGTCTGCTGACTTTGCCAACAATATTGCGTTCCAGGCAGCATCTGACCTGATTTTTAAAGGTGGTGAGCAGCCATCAGGTTATACCGAGCCGCTTCTGCACGCAGCGCGTTTAAAGTTAAAAGGTTATACAGGTGACTAATCCTGTCTAGCTTAAAAAAGCCTCTTCGGAGGCTTTTTTATTGTCTAATGGTAAGCCGTCGTTGTTTTGACTAGAAATTTTCCAGTTGAACTCTTAAAGTGGGGCAAAGCATGTGAGGAAACAATAAAATGACAACGGTATATCAAAATTTAGACCAGCAGTTTATTCATGGTCAGTGGCAAGCTGGTACTTCAACCAGAACAATAAAAAATATAAACCCCTATACCCAGAGCGAAATTTTTAGTATGCCAGCTGCCAGTTCTGTCGATGTCGACAGTGCTTATACCGCAGCAGAGCAGGCTTTCCAGCAGGGGGGCTTGAAATCCATTGAAGTACGTAAAACAGTGCTGCAAAATTTAATCGCGATCATTCAGCAGCGTCGGGACGAAATCATTGACTGGCTCATTATTGAATCAGGCAGTACGCGCATTAAAGCCGGCGTTGAGGTGGATGCTGCTCTGGGCATCATTCAGGAAAGTCTGGCTTTTCCAGACTGGATCCAAACAGAACAGCTGGAAAGTAAGGATCCGGCACGTAAAAGTATGGTTTTGCGCAAGCCCTTAGGCGTGATTGCTGTCATTAGTCCATGGAACTTTCCATTTCATTTATCCTTACGCTCAGTGGCGACTGCAATTGCCTGTGGTAATACCGTTGTATTGAAGCCGGCCAGTGATACCCCGGTGACTGGCGGCACCTTAATTGGTAAATTATTTGAAGAGGCAGGTTTGCCTGCAGGTGCACTGAATATTGTTGCCGGTGCTGGCAGTGAAATCGGGGATTATTTTGTTGAGCATTCAGTGCCGAAAATGATTTCATTTACCGGCTCCACCGAAGTGGGAAAAAGTGTTGGCAGTAAGGCTCTAGCCAGTTCGAGAATCAAACGTCTGGCACTTGAACTGGGTGGCAATGCACCTTTGGTCATTCTGGATGATGCCGATCTTGATCTTGCGGTTGAACTAACGCTGATGGGGCGTTTTATGCATCAGGGACAAATTTGCATGAGTACTAACCGGGTCATTGTCGATGCCTCTATCCATGATGCTTATGTAGATAAGCTCCTGGATCGGATCAAAATGATTCCGGTGGGTGATCCAAATCTGGAAGATACCGTGATCGGTCCGATCATTAATCAGAGTCAGGTTGAAAAGCATCAACAGATCATTCAAACAGGCAGCGAGCAGGGCGCACAACTGGTGTATGAAGGAGGAATTGAAGGGAATCTGGTCTATCCGCATATTTTTATTGATGTCGCGGAAGATTCCGATCTGGCGCAGCAAGAAAGCTTCGGTCCGATTTTACCTATCTTAAAAGCCCGGAATGAAGCACATGCTTTAAACCTGGCCAATGCGACCGAGTTTGGTTTATCCAGTGCAGTATGTACCTCAAACATCGAGCGAGGCAGCGCGTTTGCCGCACAACTGGATATCGGTATGACACATATTAATGGCATTAGTGTGGCAGACCAGTCAAATGCACCCTTTGGCGGCGAGAAAAATTCAGGATTGGGTCGTTTCAATGGTCGCTGGATTTTTGAAGAGTTTACCCGGACACATTGGTTGACGGTACCGAATTCATAACAGTCAACGCGCCTAAAACTATAGAAATACGACAGGCTTCGACTTGGCATCACGGTATAATGTTATGGTCGAATGATTTACATATATGAACCATGTGCGCCAATTTTAAGCCTTTAACCTTAGAGCAGTTGCATAATCTGGGATTGCCAGAAATTCCTTTTGAATATCCAGAGGAGGTCTATCCCAATTATGCTACACCGCTTTTGTTTCATTCAGCTCAAGGACTGGAATGGCGTTCCGTGAATTTTGGACTCATTCCGAAATGGGCAGAAGACAAAACTATAGGTACCAAGACCTATAACGCCAGAAATGAAACCTTACTGCAAAGGCCCACCTTCGCTGAAGCCACCGCCAAATGTCATTTTGGCGTCATTCCGGTATCGGAATTTTATGAGTCCAAATATTTTGACAATAAACCGCAGCGTTGGGGTGTAAGACGTAAAGATGGTCAGGCGACTTTTATTGCAGCTGTGTATGAGATTGCTCGGGTACAAGGGGAAATTGTACGCTCTGCCAGTATGATTACCATGGATGCAATTGACCATCCCATGATGAAGGAGTTTCATGAGCCGGGTAATATCAAACGCTCGGTTATTGTGATTCCACAGCAGCGACTGCAAGAATGGCTAACGCTAAGGCATCCGGATATTCGTAGCTTTGTAGAGGGCTTTCCGGTAGAAGATTTTGAATGCTCACATGTACCAAAAGAAAAAATCAAAAAAGTCAGTCCACAACTGAACTTTTTTGATTTTTAGAAAGCTCTGGCGAATTATTAATTATTATAAAGTATGCGCCAATTCGCCAGCGTCTATTTAAAATAAAAAGTAGGTCTTTAACGAGCTAAATTTTTGAAAATATGACGTAAACTTTCCATGGTTTTTTCAATTTGCAAAGGCGTCAGGCCTTCAAATGACTGTTCCAGTACGACATTGGTCAGATCATTGATCTTATGTGTCATTTGCATGCCTTTGTCAGTCAAAAATACTCGGGTAATCCGTGCGTCATCCTCACATGAATAGGTTTCAACCAGACCTTCGTCTTTTAAGCGGTAGACAATTTTAGTCGTGGTCGACATTTTAGAAACAACCATCTCTGACAAATCAGAAACACTGGCATGCGGTTTGGCTTTTAGTGCAAGAAGGATGCGGCGGCGGGAATTGTCAACACCATACTTTTTTAGTGCATGATCGACATTAACGACGTATTGAGCATGAACCTGAGTTACCCAATAATATGGAAAGTTTTCTAAATTAAATTCTTCCGTACACGGCAAAAATTTTGCATATTTCTTAGTCATGAAATGTTCCTTGTATTTATTTTTCTAGGGCCCGTTCATTTTATGAAAAAGTTTATGCATATTTCAACCTTTATTTTAAAAATGTTAAAGCGCTAACACTTTTTAGTTTTGCTTAACATCCCAAGGAGTTGATCAGTTCTGCATGTGAGCCTTATCTGGCGCGAAGATTGTTCTTTAAAATCGGATGAAAGGCGATAATATTTTGTATAAATTTAATTCCTCATTATGTATTTCGTGAGTAGAAATGTTTTCCAAGACTTTTTATTGTTCTTAAGCAGCCTGTCTGAATAGGTTTTAATGCAAATAATTGTATTTCAATAAATTAATCGATTTAAGAAATATAGGGTGATTGAGTGGTTTTAGTCAATATAGTAAATGATTATTTACAGCTATATTTTTAAGTGATTGTTCTTTCAATAAAAAAATAGTTTATGCTCTAATCTTTAAGTGACCTTAAAAGTAATGGTCTAATCAAACTAAATTCTGTTTATTTTTAATTCAATTCGAATAAATGATGTAGAAAAAATTAAAATTAATCAGTTTCAGCATCAATCAGTTGATCATAAAAGTCTCAATAAAATCATGATCATGTAATTTTTTTGTAAATTAATACATTACAAAATACTCAGTTTATGCATAATGGAATAGTCTTAAGTTGCATAGGTTAAATTTTAATGGATCCCTCGCCGTGCGTTGATCTTCCATCTCTATTTCTAGCTTACTCGAACGGGGTCATTCTCTAATGGAATTTTTATTAGATCCCGGAATCTGGGTAGGTTTAATTACTCTTATTATTCTTGAAATTGTTTTAGGTATTGATAACCTAGTCTTCATTGCCATTCTGGCTGAAAAACTTCCTCCTGAACAACGCGATAAAGCACGTGTTATTGGTTTGTCTCTCGCATTATTCATGCGTCTAGGCCTGTTATTTGCCATTGCCTGGTTGGTCACTTTGACACAACCATTGATTACTGTGTTTGACTGGACCTTCTCCGGTCGGGACCTGATCTTGTTATTTGGTGGCTTGTTCCTGGTGTATAAGGCCGTTACTGAGCTGCATGAAAAGATTGAAGGTAAACCTGAAGTCACAGTGTCTACCAATGTGGTATATGCAAGTTTCACTGCTGTTGTTGCACAGATTGTTGTTTTAGATGCTGTTTTCTCTTTAGATTCAGTGATTACCGCCATTGGTATGGTCGACAATATTTATGTCATGATGGCTGCCATGATTGTTGCAATGGGCGTGATGCTATTGGCATCGAAACCATTGACCAATTTTGTGAACCGTCATCCAACCGTGGTGATTCTGTGTTTAAGCTTCCTACTTTTGATTGGTATCAGTCTAATTGCAGAAGGTTTTGGTTTCCATATTCCTAAAGGCTATATCTATTCAGGTATTGGTGTTGCGATCATAATTGAAGCATTTAACCAGTTTGGTCAGCGTAATGCTGCTAAACATGAATCCAAGATTCCTTTGCGTCATCGTACGGCTGACTCGATCCTGAAGTTAATGGGTGGCAAGCTAGAGACGACCGACAGTCAAAATAATCAGGCACAAGAAACCTTTGCAGATGAAGAGCGCTATATGATTGGTGGGGTACTTACCCTTGCAGAGCGTTCAGTCGCTTCGATCATGACGCCGCGCGGTCAGATTTCATGGGTTGATCTGGAAGATAGCCCAGAACAGATCCGTGAAAAAATTCTATCTGTTCCACACAGTCTGTTCCCGGTATGTCGCGGTAGCCTAGATAAGGTGATTAGCGTAGTACGTGCCAAAGAATTATTGGATGTACTGGAAGAGCCGGAAGAATTAAAAGCACTGATTAAACGTCATCGCCCAATTTATATCTTTGAAAAAATGAAAGTTATTGACGCAATCAATACCTTGCGTACCTCTAAAGGTTCTTTGGTCTTGGTGAGTGATGAGTTTGGTAATGTGCAGGGTCTGATTTCACCGCTAGATGTGTTTGAAGCAATTGCCGGTGAATTCCCGGATGCTGATGAACAGCTAGATCTAGTTAAAATCGATGATACGCACTGGATTGCATCGGGCATGTTAGATCTTTATCAGCTTGAACTGGAACTTGGCATGATTGATCTGATTGATGAAGATGCCGGTTATATCAGTGTTGCGGGTTTGATTCTGGATAAAACCAACAGTACGGTTGACGTGGGCACCGAGTTAAATTATCAAGGTGTACAGTTCAAAGTCACTGAAATTGAAAGCAATCGTATCAAGTCGGTCAGCATTCATTACGCAGGTTAAACAGGTGTTTTAAACACGTTATTTATTCAAATCTTAAAAGTCAGTTGCTTTAGTGGCAGCTGGCTTTTTTAATGCATATTTGTAAAGCTGACTTATTGAAATCAAAGTTAGCTCATTGTTTGAACTGATTTTTATTAGTCTATTCATACTATTAGTCATGTTCCCGATTGAGCTGAATATCCTAGTATTGCACTGAAATTTTAAAGCCGAAAAAGTCAAATCAGCAATCAAAAATAAGCATGATCAGGCTTTAAATATTGATTTATGTAACCTGTTAATCAAAACTTAAAAGTCATATTTAAATACTGACAAAAAATTAAACTACAATTCACATGAACTAGATTTGCATGATGCAAACAGATCTTAAGTAAAATGGAAACCGTTTGTGTGGAAATCGCTAGATAAGTGGTATGAAGCCTACTCAGTTCAGAATAAAACGACTCAAAAAATGATCTCCGAAAGAGCTAGACAGAACATTTTTAAGGAGATCAATAGAGCAAATGAGCAGGATCAATCTAAAGAGGGGCGTTTATCTATTCAAGAGAATAAACATCCATGAAGTGATCCGTAAACTAAATGAATTCTGGCAGAATTTTAAAGTTGGCGTATTGTCGGATTGTTTCAGTATTGAGCTGATGGATTTCATCTAGAAAGGCGACATTAAAACTGCCTAACTGTTGTGCGCGTTCAAATGCCAATTGACCGGCAATTGCAAAATGTACATGCGCAGTTAATGCGGCAAGGGCTGGAGAGGTTACTGAGCTATATGCAGCGATCAATGCACCGAGTGCACATCCCATTGCCGTGATTCGGGGCTGTAAAGCAGAACCACCTGACACCTGTATTACAGGAAAGTCTTTTGAAATAATATAATCAGATTCACCGGAGATTGCGATACATTCACAATGATCCAGCAAACTTCGCGCCTGTAAATAAACATCCGCACTGTCTACTGTGCTGTCTACACCCTTGGACTCGATCTGCTTGCCAGCCAAAGCACCAATTTCAGAAGCATTGCCTCGTAAAATCGTAGGCTGGGAATGCATCAACTGATCTACGACGCCAGAACGCCAGCGCAGAACTGTTCCATAACCGACCGGATCAAGCACCCACGGTTTTTGCAATTGATGTGCAGTTTTCGCAGCAAGCTGCATCGCCTGAACCTGCTCTGTCGTCGGTGTACCCAGATTCAGACTGATTGCTGCTGCAATCTTGGCAAAACTTTCAGCTTCAAACGGATTGTCGATCATGGCCGGAGAAGCATGCGCAGCCAGTACAATATTGGCGACATAGTTGCTGGCCACCGTATTGGTCATGATATGCACCAGGGGCTGCTGTTGCTGAAGTTTCAACCAGGCCTCACAGATCTGATCCAGAAGCGTTTGCTGTAGTGCTTGCGTAGAAGTCGTCATAATGGTCATTTAGAATAAGAGAAAGATTCGTTGTATTCGGTCAGCGGGTAAAATAATGGTCTTGATGCTTGCAGCTACGACAGAACAGGCTGACATAGTCACTGGCATCATAATCCACCGACAGTTCCTGTGAGCCGCAATGCATACAACGTTTTTGGGAATAGAATTTCAGGCGAGGTTCGATCTTGTGCCACGAACGCCACACCGGCTGAAAGAAGATATTTTCATCATAGCCCAAAAACCGATAAAACAGGATTTCGCTCATCTTGCTGAATGCCAGTTGCGGTGGACGCGGCAGGGTAGAGGTTTCCCATTTTTCTGTAACTGAACGTTCGCGGTACTGCTGCAAGGTTTTTTTCAGCAGATTGGTATTAATAAAGTTTTCATTGCGGGGCTTGAGGGCTTTTTGTTTATATAGATATTCCAGCCCGGTCTGCACCAGATAATAAATCTGACCCACAGCCAGTACATCCAAAAGACGATAGCAAAAGGTCTGAAAGCTCTGATTTCCGGCAATTTGCACATTCCAGCTACGGCAATAGAATTGGGCAAACTGAATGATTTCTTCATATAGCAGGCAATAGAGTGCATCTTTGACTTCATCTGCACTTTTAAAGGGCACACCTTGGCTCAGGTTTTGATAAAACCAGTTGCGCAGCTGCTGGGTGATACTGAACAGGGTCGGTTCAGAATAACCATCCAGTCGCACATTAATATAATAATGCTGATTTTCCTGCTGGAGATCTTTGGGAATCAGAACCTGATCCCGGATCAGGCTTTTCACCAGACCATGTTGGAACAGATAATTGGGACTGATGGAATAATATCGAATTTGATGCCAGTCAATATATTCACGGTGTTGGCTATATTCCTGCACCTGTTCATCCAGAATCGCAAGTAAAAACAGTTTATTGATAAAACTGAGCTGATTCAGCTCAAGAACCGGCCGATCCTGCTTTTTATGATATTGACGGTTTTCCTGTAAACGGACTTCCTTGAGCATGCGTTTACGCTGCGCCAGACATTGTTCGCAATAACAATTGTGCTTTTGATCGGAGTAAAGCTGATGCTGGCAATGGCTGCATTCATGATAGCTCAGCTCCTGATCATATTGTTCTGCCTCAATCCAATACATCGATGCCTTACACAATGGGCAGTGAGTACTTTCATCAAGCTGTTTTTGCAGAACACTGAATACCATGGTCGCGAGCAACTCTAGAATGGAAGGGCATTTGATTATACACGGCTGATGAGATGCAAACGTAGTGGACTGGTGCAATTTTTCTAAATCAAAATTAGTCACCCAAACAAGAGAAGAGCTACCGAAGTAGCTCTGATTTTAAAAACATGAAATGACGTTTTTTAAACCGGGCAGGGTAATGTGTCGTCCTCCTCGCCGCGGTGTTTGGCATGAATTAAGGCCTGAACCTTTTTAGAGGGCACTTTTTTGGCACCGAGTGCATCGTAGGTGTTGAGAATGGCAGTCACTTCATGGGCCTGAAGCGGAATGCCTTCACAGCTCATCAACAGGGCAATCACTTTATGGTCAATATTGGCCTGATCCAGGGTCTGCAAAGTTTTGATATTTTCGATCCGTACAACATGCTGTTTTAAATACATGGCTCACCTCATCATCGTTATCATTATTCTTTCATTGGAAGTGTGGAAAAACACGGTTTAACTGTAGCAAGAAGTGTGCTCATTTATTAATCAGAATTTATTCGGTACTCAGCAAATAAAATTATATATTTTTAAATCAGTTATTTATGAAAATGTCAGAAATTATGATCCTGACTATTTTTATGGCACAGATATTTCTTATGTAGAGTCGAGTGCTGCTCAATTAGGCAGAATGCATTGAAAGTGGTGCATGAAATGCCCATATTAGATCTAACAATACAAATGCACAGACAGCGTTTAAAACTTGGCGTATGATTTTGACATGAACAATGTCGAACACGATAAAAGATTAGGACAGGACATGAATATTGCGGCAAACCCGGTGATCGAAGCGGATCAAACCATTTATTTAAAAGACTATCAAAAACCTTCCTTTATTGTTGATTCCATCGACCTGAATATTCAAGTCTATAGTGACCACAGTCTGGTCAGCAGCAAGCTGGAGATGCAGCGCCAAACTGCTGGCGATCTGGTTCTGCTTGGCCGCGATCTAGAGCTGCAATCGATTAAGTTAAATGGTCAAACCCTGAATGCCAGTGACTACCACTTGGATGCTGAACAGCTGGTCATTGCCAATGCACCTGATCAAGTGTTGCTTGAAATTGTGGTTAAAATCCACCCTGAAAGTAATACGATGCTGGAAGGTTTATATCAGGCCAGTTCAGATCTGTTTGTGACCCAAAATGAACCAGAAGGGTTCCGTAAAATTACTTTCTATCCAGACCGTCCTGATGTGTTGTCGGTCTTTACGACGCGTGTCGAAGCAGATAAGAAATATCCGGTTTTGCTTGCAAATGGTAACCTGCTGGAAACAGGTGAAGTCGATGCCAATCGTCATTATGCCATCTGGCAGGATCCGACCAAGAAACCGAGCTATTTGTTCGCCTGTGTCATTGGTGATTTGGCAGTGATGAAAGATTCTTATGTCACATCGGAAGGCCGCAATGTAGCTCTGGAAATCTATGCAGAAGAAAAAGATATTCCAAAATGCAAAATCGCCATGGAAGCGCTCAAACATTCCATGCGCTGGGATGAGGAGCATTATGGTCTGCCTTATGATCTGGATAACTACATGATCGTGGCGACCAGTGCATTCAACATGGGTGCCATGGAAAATAAAGGTCTGAATATCTTCAATACTTCATGCGTGCTGGCCGATGAAGAGTACACCACTGATGCCGCAATCATGCGAGTGCAGTCAGTCATTGCACATGAATATTTCCATAACTGGACTGGTAACCGGATTACCTGTCGTGACTGGTTCCAGTTATGTTTGAAAGAAGGCTTGACTGTATTCCGTGACCAGTCTTTCTCGGAAGATTTACAGTCGGCTGCGGTACAACGTATTGATGATGTATCAGTTCTCAAAGCGCATCAGTTCCCGGAAGATTCAGGGCCGCTGTCGCATCCACCGCGTCCGGATCATTTTGTAGAAATTAACAACTTCTATACTGCCACTGTTTATGAAAAAGGTGCGGAAATTAACCGCATGATGGCGACCTTGCTTGGCAAGGAAAAATTCCGTCAGGGAACCGATGAATATTTCCGCCGTCATGATGGTCAGGCGGTAACAGTTGAGGATTGGGTGGCCGCGCTTACAGCAGGTTCAGGTGTGGATCTTTCAAACTTCCTGACCTGGTACAATCAGCCGGGTACACCTAAACTTCAAGCAAAAGCTGAATATGATGTAGAGACACAAATCTATCGCCTCAGCTTTAAGCAAAGCCTGAAAACCCATGCTAAATATCCAAATCTGAAAGCCGTACCCATTCCAGTGGCTTTGGCATTGTTTGATGCTGAAACCGGTGAGCAGCTAACGCTGAACTCTGAGGCACTCTTTGAAAATGGCGTCAAAGATGGTGTGTATCTGTTTGATCAGGATGAAGCCACGATTGAATTTAGCGGTGTGACAGCAAAACCGGTGGTGTCCTTGCTGCGTAATTTCTCTGCACCAGTGAATCTGGACTTTGACTATTCAGAAAAAGAACTGGCTTTCCTGTTGCAATACGAGACCAATGGTTTTAACCAGTGGCAAGCAACTCAGACCTTACTCGAGCGTATCTTGCTGGATGACCAGCCTGCAGAAATTTATATCGAGGCTATGCTCAATACCTTGCCGGATGTGATTGAGAAAGATCCGCTGTTGGCATCACGTCTGTTTGATGTACCGTCGGAAAGTTATTTAGGTAGCCGTATTGATCAGGATTATAATCCGGTCATGATTCAGGAAAAGCGTGAGGCTTTGCTGCATACCTTGGCACGTGCTTTTGGAGAAACAGCGAAAGAAACTTATCTTAATCTGGATCCTGATCTGCAATCTGAATTCTCGCAAGCAATGGGCGTGCGCGCCTTAAGAAACATCATGCTGACGATGATGGCTCGTCAGGGAGATGCATCTGCCTTTGACTTGGCCTATGAGCAGTATCATACAGGCAATATGTCTGAACGTTTGGGTGCGCTGAAAGTCTTGGTCTGGAATGATGCACCACAAGCAGAAGAAGCTTTGGCAGATTTCTATAGCCGCTTTGAAGATGAAGCCTTGTCTTTAGACCAATGGTTTATGGTTCAGGCAGCACATCCAAAAGCAACGGATGCAACGATTGCGTATCTGACCCAGCATCCGGATTATGATTTGGCGGTGCCTAACCGTATCCGTGCAGTGAGCGGGGGGCTGAATGCTAATCCGGTCAATACCTGGAGCTTTGGCGTGCAGCATTTTATTGGACTGGCAAAATATCTGGACGAGAAAAATCCGATCGTGGGCTCACGTTTGCTACAGGTATTGTCACGCTGGTATACCTTGGCAGAACCGCAACGCAGTGAAGTGAAAGCACAGCTTGAAACCTTAAAGCCACTGGTTAAATCTAAAAATGTGTCTGAGACACTCAATAGTATGCTCAGCGTATAACATCAATATTCATAAAAAACCGGATCGACCTGATCCGGTTTTTTATTTCCTGTTTATTTCAAACGCTGGCTTTAAATACAGTTGAATTTCTCTAAAGGCTTAGGTAAGTACTAAAGGGTGTTACAGTATGATTATACGGAAAAGAGTATTTGTTTATTAAGCTGTAAGCTAGGTAAAGGGATCTACAGATTCGCTTACTAGAGGTTGTCCAAGATATGTTAGTGAAAATTGAAGATGGTTTTTATTTAAATAGCCAGCATATTATTGCCGTACATGTCAGCAAGAATCCTGAAAATGGCTTACTTGAAATCTCTATTCAATACACGCCACATTCCATTCAGCAGGTCGGAGAATACAAAAAAGTATTTCAAAGCCAGCTTGATGCTGAAATTTTCTTAAGTGAGTTAAATCAAAAACTTCGCTAAAAGCCTGCATCATACAGGCTTTGATCAAGCATCTTATTGTCTGACGATGAGGACTGGAATAGAGGAAAGTGCCAGAACATTCTGAGCGACACTGCCCAGCATAAGTTTTTGCAGACCTTTACGACCATGTGAACCCATAATGATCATATCGGTCGGGGATTCATTTGCAGCCTGCATAATGCCTTCTGACGGTGCCATGCCATGCAGGATTTTTGTCGTCACCTGGATGCCATCACGAACAAAGTTCAGTTTCAGTTCATTTAAACGATCAAGTGCATTTTGTTCTGCATGCATAAAGTAATCTGTGACTGCTGGAGCAACTTTGTAAAAATCTACGCCCTTAAAGGGATCTACCGCAATCACACTGAGTAAAGTGACATGGCTATGAAATACTTTGGCCAGTTCCAGGGCGTGATCTGCGGCAGCATAGGAAATCGAGGACTCATCGAGTGCTACGAGAAGATGATCATAGTTATTCATGGTGCTTCCTCATATTTATTATTGCAGTAAGCGGGGGGGGGTTGAGCGAGTAAATCTCCACAGCATGTTTTGCTAGAGGTTCAAATGTAAAGTAGCAAGTACTGCGCATCTTGAAGATGCGCAGCGTCAGGATTATTTTTTCACGATCAGTACGGGAATTTCACTCGCACCCAATACATCTTGTGCAAAGCTGCCCAGAATCATTTTCTGGAAGCCTTTACGGCCATGAGAACCCATAACAATCAGGTCTGCTTTCACTTCACCCGCGGTTTCAGCAATATGCTCTGCATTGACTAAACCTGTGACAATGCGGGATTGCGCTTCAATACCTTCACCGGCTGCGATGGCAGTGGCTTCTTTCAAGGCCTTTTTGGCATTGGCATGTGCTTCGATAAAATATTCCTTCATGATGGAGGAGCTATAATAGAAATCAGCCTCGGTAAAAGGATCTTCTGCGATCAGGCTGATCAGGGAAAGCTGACTACCGAATGCCTTGGCAATTTTGGCAGCATGTTGTACTGCAGAAAAGGAAATTTCTGAACCGTCCACTGGGACTAAAATATGTTGATAAGCCATGGCTTTTCTCCGCAGGTTGTCTGATTTTTAGGCTTGGTTTATTGATAGCACAGTGCTGTGGCGGGTGCAATTGCAAAAAAGCGGTAAAATTGAAAAAACTCATTAAATTACAAATATTTTTCATGTAAAAGTGATGAAAAAAACAGAGTAAAAAACTCGGAATTGCAGTTTTAGTGATCAAAAATAAGAGGATGAATAGTCCTTGTTTGCAGCAGGATAGTTTAAACTGCCGTAGCCTGTTTTTAGATCATGTATAGGGGACTGTTTTGAGGTTTTTTGCCATTCATCTTTTGCTCATAAGTTCAGTTATTCTTTCCGGCTGTCAGACCGCACAGAACAGTAAAGTCATTGCCGGTGCTTTTAACCTGACCACAGGCTTGCAGCAAAAAGTGATGGATCGTTATGCACCTAGTGCGGTTATCGTGCAGCAGAATATTGCCTATGCGCCGCAACAGAAATTATCTCTGGATCTGTATCAGCCGCAGAATATTGCCAGTATTGGCCCACGACCGACCATTGTCTGGATTCATGGCGGCGGCTGGATTTCAGGTTCTAAAGAACATGCACGGGGTTATTTCAAGCTGCTGGCGGCACAGGGCTATAACGTGGTATCCGTGCAATATCAGTTTGCGCCACAAGTGACCTATCCAAGCCAGTTACACCAGATCAATCAGGCACTTGAATTTCTCGATACCTATGCAGACACCTACCAAATCGATGCCCAGAACTTATATCTGGCCGGAGATTCTGCCGGGGCGAATATGGCCAGCCATTACGCCGCGCTTTTGACCAATCCTGTATTTGCCGACCAATCCGGTATTCAGCCTCATCTGCAACCTACGCAGCTTAAAGGTTTAATCTTGCATTGTGGAATTTATGACTTGGAAGCATTTGCCAGCACAGCACCTGAAGAAATGAAAATTATCGAATGGGGTGTCTTTAACCTGATTCAGGCTTATACCGGCGAGCGTAAACATGATGCCGAGTTTTTAAAGCAGATTTCTCCGATTCAGTATATTACGCCGTCTTATCCGCCAGTGTTCATCAGTGGCGGGAACAAGGATTTTCTGACCGATACTCAGTCCCTACCATTTGTAAAAGCTTTGAAGGAACAGCAGGTTCCTGTGACTGAAATATTTTATCCAGAGTCTAAAACCTGGCTCATTCATGAATATCAGTTTTTTATGGGCAAAAAGGAAAGTCAGCAAACCTTTGTCAAAACCCTGGATTTTTTACATCAGCTTTCACCTTGAAGAGAAAATTGTGAAAAATAAATCTTTCAAGATTGATCATGTCAGATCGTCCCGACAGCAATCATTGAAAAATTGTTTGGAGTTTAAAAAATGAATCCTGTCTCATGGGCATATTTGTTGTTGGCGTTGGCTATTATTGCCGAAGTGACTGGATCAACATTTCTGGTGAAGTCAGAAGGCTTTACCCGATTATGGCCATCTCTGGCTGTAGTCATTTTATTCTGTATTGCGTTTTATTTGCTGTCTCAGGTCATTAAAGTCATTCCTTTAGGCATTGCCTATGCGATCTGGGCGGGAGTAGGCATCGTTCTTACGGCAATCGTAGGCTATGTAATCTTTAAGCAGGCGCTGGATGTGCCCGCTTTTATCGGGATTGCACTGATCATTTCCGGTGTGGTGGTGATTAACCTGTTTTCCCAAACTGCTGGGCATTAAAAAGGCAGCAAAAGTAATTGCCTCATTTCTACAATAAGCTTACGCCACTTGCGGTTTAAGCTTAAACAGCAAATAAACCGTCAAACCAAGTAGCAGTCCCCAGAAAGCTGAACCAATACCGAAAAACTGAATATTAGAGGCACTAAACAGGAATGTCATCAGTGCCGCTTCACGGTCGTGACTGTCCTGAAAAGCCAGCGCAATATTGTGGCCAATGGTGCCAAACAGGGCAATGCCTGCCAAGACTGTAATCAGAATCCCTGGAAAAGCCATCAGTACACTGGTCAAGGTCGCAGCAAAAAAACCCATCAGAATATAAAACAGGCCGCAGCTCATCCCTGCAATATAACGTTTGGCCGGATCAGGATGCGCTTGGGCATCCAGACTGACTGCCGCACTGATTGCGGCAAGATTGACACTGAAACAGCCAAAGGGCGCCAGCATAGTCTGTGTAATACCCGTCCAGCCTAGAATAGAATTTACTTTCGGCGGATAACCATAACTTTTGATGACGGCCAAGCCAGGCAGGTATTGCGATGCCAGATTAATCACCATTAAAGGTAAGGCCAGTCCTAAAACAGCTTGCAGGCTAAATTCAGGTGTAATCCATACCGGCTGGGCAATACTCCAGTTCAGCTGCGGAATAGTAAAATTAATAAAGAACGGACAGAGGGCAATAGCCATTAACACGGTAATCACGATGCTATAGCGCGTACTCAGTTTTTTGGAAACCAGATAAATCGCCAGTACACAAAGCACGAATTCCCAGGACTGTTGCAGACTGCCAAAGACCGAGATGCCAAATTTTAATAAAACACCTGCCAGCATGGCACTGGTCAAACTTTGTGGAATAAACTGGAAAATTCGCTCGAAAATTCCAAAAAATCCCAGACAGGCAATCAGGATGCCAGAAATCAGAAAAGCGCCAATTGCTTCACCCAGACTATAGTGACCGGCAGAAGCAATGACCAGTGCCAGACCGGCAGTCGACCAGGCGGTTGAAATCGGATAACGATATTTCCAGGAAAGCAAAAATCCAGAAACTCCAATACCTATACCCAGTGCCCATAACCAGGAGCTAATTTGTGCCTGATTAGCACCTAGGCTTTGCGCAGCTTCAATGACCAGTACGGCGGAAACACTAATACCAATCATGCAGGTAATAAAACCGGCCATGACGGCAGGAAAGGAGAAATCTTGTAAAAGTTTTGGCATCATCCATGACACTATTTTTAAATGCGTTTAAATCATACGCTTTTCACGTATCAACACAATGTTTTTAACAATTTTATCCAAAGGTCTACTGGTTTGAAGCCGATCATTGCTAGAAAGTTGAAGTCGCCAGTTTAAGGCCAAAACCGCAAAACAGGATCCCGACCGCTGCGACACAGCTGGCAGTCACTTTATAATTTTGGTTGAAATAGGACGCCAGTTTTACACCAGAAAAAATCAGGATCGACAGATAGGTCATACTGATCAATTGCAAGATTACAGCCAGAAGCGTGAATGTCAGGGCTGGATAAGGATAGGCAGGATCGACAAACTGCACAAAAAAAGACAGATAAAACAGAATCGCTTTGGGATTTAAAATACTGATTGTGAGCGCTGTACGAAAGGGCTGAACAGATTCTACCGTATCTGGAGTCGTCTTTTTAATCTGGACGCGTTGTGATGACTTTTCCGGAAAGAAAGTCTGGTAGGCCGCAATGATTAGCTTGATACCCAAGTAACTGAGATAGATCGCTCCAATAACTTTCAGTGCAATAAACAGTACCGGAAAGGCATGCAGTAAAGAAGCTGCTCCCAATGCTGTACATATAATCAGGATCAGATCGCCCGTATAAACCCCCAAGGCACCCATATATCCCGTCTTAATCCCAAAGCGCGAAGCAATCGACATGACATACAGGGAATTCGGCCCGGGCAGTAGCACAATCAACGTGGTTCCAATGATAAAGGTCGTTAGATCTGTGATACCAAACACGAAAAACTCGCATGAACAAAAAAGCCGATGCGGCATTATAGCAACATCGGCTTGGAGAAATTTGCTAAATTTTCTTTAAATCTCAGTGGTACTCAGGAAAGTTTCACGTAATAAAGCAGCCAGTTGCTCACGGGCTTTAATGAAACCGTCAATGCCGCCTTGCAATAATTCACTGGCCATCGGATTCTGTTTCAGTTGTGCTTCAAAATCGGCAGGGCTGATTGGGCTGAGTTCACCTTGAACTTTAATATCTTTGGCTGAGAGTTGGGCCTGCACTTCACGCTGATCATTTTCCAGTTCGGCCAGCAGGTTTGGTGCTACCGTGAGCAGGTCACAGCCGCTCAAGCCTAGAACCTGATCAATACTGCGGAAGCTGGCACCCATGATTTCAGTCTGAATACCATGCGCTTTATAAAATTCATAAATACGCTTAACCGAAAGTACACCCGGATCTTTTTCAATCGGGTAAGACTCAACGCCTTCAGCTTTTTTGTACCAGTCCAGAATACGGCCGACAAAAGGCGAGATTAATGTTACTTTGGCATCAGCACAGGCATGGGCCTGATGCTGACCAAACAATAAAGTCAGATTGGTATGAATGCCTTGTTCTTCCAGTGCTTTCGCTGCCTGAATGCCTTCCCAGGTAGACGCGATCTTGATCAGAATGCGGTCTGAGTCAATTCCATATTGCGCATAAAGTGCCAGTAACTCTTTGGCTTTGGCAATGGTAGCTTCAGTATTAAAGGACAGCGAAGCATCGACTTCCGTTGAAACACGACCTTCAATCAGTTTTAAGATTTCTACACCGAATTTGACCGTCAAAATATCAATGGTACGTTCAATCAGGGCGTCATCTGTATAGCCTTCTTGCTGGGCTTGCTGAAAAGCAGCTTCAATCAAGGCCTGATTTTCAGGTTGTTTCGCTGCTGCAGTAATCAGCGATGGATTGGTGGTTGCATCAAGCGGACGAAATTTTTCAATGGCACTCAAATCACTGCTGTCTGCCACAATGGTCGTCAAGTTTTTTAATTGGTTTAATGCAGTTAATGTCATTACGATCTAGTTCTATGGTTATTGCTTATGCTTTCTTATATATCATAAATGGCCGGTTTACCAAGTAGACTGTCGTTGAATTTCTGTGATTAATGCCCGGTTTTACGTTGTTTGCGCAAGTGATTAATCAAAAAATGAGCAGCTGTGCCTAATCGGGTTTCTCTGCTCCAGACCAGATCAACAAAATATTCAAACTTTGGGGTGAAATCGAGCAGGTTGAGAACCTGTAACTGATCTTGCAAATGTGGCTGCTCATTCAGCATTTCGAGTGGCAGAACCCCCCAGCCCAGTCCTTGCTGAATCATGCTGCAAGCCGAGTGATGGTTGTCGGTGCGCCAGTAATTTCGTGAAAAGAGTAGTTCCGGCTTGATGGTGCGATCCCGACTGGCCACCACAATCTGCCTGTTTTGCAAAATCTGTTCATAACTGACTTGATCGAATTGACTTAGGGGATGCTGTTTGGCGATTACAGCGACCAGTACCTCACGTTTCAATTCCACAAACTGTTCCCGTGTTTCCAGTTGTTCGCGTTCAAACATCAGGGCCAGCTGCGCTGAACCTTCGAACAGCATACGATGTGCATCTTCCTGAGGTGCACTAAATACATTGACTTGCAGTGCAGGAAATTCCTGTTCCAGTAACACGATATAATCGGTCCAACGCGTATGCAGTAATTCTGAAACCACCACAATATTCAGTTCAGATTCCAGGCCTGAACTTAGGGCTTGAGCATGCTGTTTCCACTGATTCATTTCGACCAGAAGTTGCTGGGTTTTTTCATACAATACCTGCGCCTGTGCGGTCGGTTTTGGTTCACGACCTATACGCTGAAACAGTTCTAGATTCAGGTCAATTTCCAGATTGGCAATGGCCATGCTGACTGCGGAAGGTACTTTACCTAGTTGACGGGCAGCCGCAGAGAAAGAACCGGTTTCCATCACAGTTTTAAACATCAGTAGCTGTTCTTGATTAACATTCATATCTTTAATCTTTCATTTTTATTGATAGATTCTAACTCGAATAATCAGATTTAAAGAAATAAAATTCTTGCATCATGTAATGAATTGAGCTGATTTAATATGTTAATTTCCAAAAGAAGACTAATTCATGCTGCCTTATATGAAGGCATTTTACTGGTCGTGATTGCTGTCCTTTTAAGTACACTGATGCATATGCCCCTTGAGGTAACAGGTGCGCTCGGGATTGCTATGGCTGTGACTTCAGTATTTTGGAATATGCTGTTTAATCACTATTTTGAAAAGTTTGAAGCTAAACATCGTTTAAAAAGAAGCGTTAAAGTGCGGATTGCTCATGCAATTGGCTTTGAAGGCGGTTTGATGCTGGCGACCATTCCGATGGTGGCTTATGCCTTACACATGAGTCTGGCTCAGGCCTTTCTGCTAGACTTAGCTCTAACCCTTTGTATTCTCGTATATACCTTTATCTTTCAGTGGATTTATGATCATCTAGAAGCCAGACTAGGGCTCCAGCCGGATTATCGGAAAATCTCATCATAAAATATGCCATAAAAAATACCACACAGTTTAGACTCCCTTTTCAGAATGCGAAAGGTGAAATATTCAGCGATGAGGACTTGATCAAGTCCTCATTTTTTATGCTCGAACCCAACTGAAAATTAAGATATAAGACATTGATTTTTTATTTTAATTTTAAAATTTATTGGGGAATTCAATGCTATTTAGACGAGTGACCTTGTCAGTGTCCATCGTGTTGCTGATGTCTGGTTGTGGGGGTGGAGGAAGCGATAGCAGTACCTCACAGCCAACAGGGCCAGATTCAATGACATCACCCAGTACGGGAGAGCAACTGAGCAAAATTGCGGAATTTAAGGTTCTGGATGTAGGTTCAGAATTAACAGCAGGGAATTTTGGTCTGAAAACCTGGAATCCCACCGCCATGGTGGTGAATGGCGATGTGCTTTATATTGCCAATAGTCAGGCCGAATCGAATATTTTACGTTATGACTTAAAACAAAAACGTGCACTCAGTGCGATTGATCCTACGAAAATTTCGGGTCTGGCCAAAAAATGGGATAGCCTGAATGATCTGGAAATTCAAGCAGGGCGTTTGTATGTGGCCAATTATGGCTCGAACCGAATTGATGTTTTAGATATTAATAGCGAGCAACCGAACTTCATTATGGCACTCGGCACAGGTGTATGGTGGGGCGATGCGCTTAATTACGCGCTGGTACATAGCAATGCGGTGACTGCTGACGACCGTTATGTGTATGTGCCTGATATTGAAGGCCGCATTAATGTGTGGCGTCAAAGTGATGTAACGGCGCAAAACCATTTAAAAGCGCGGAAATTTGCACGGCTCAGCTTGCCGGGCTGTGCGCGCAACTGTAATGCACGCATGGAAGTCATAGGTGATTATCTGTATACCAGCCTGCCGGATGGTATGACCTATGTCCACGATATCAATCAGATTCAGGAAAATGAAAATAATATTGCGCCCATTTTAACAGAAACCAATTTGTCGGCAGTCATGCATCGCCATAATGATGGCTTGGTTTATGTGTCACGGAATGATGGCACTGTAGAAAGCTACCGGGAAAAATCTTTTAACTTGGAGTCTATCTTACCCAATAAAAGTGTGGATACCTTCCGAGACTGTATTTTAAAAGGGCAAAACCAGAGCAGCCGAATAGCTAAAGCCAGCGATCTTTATATTTATGGTCAGAATCTATTACACATGGCCAATCAGAAAATTTATATTCTGCCAATGCTGACCCTGCAACAGAATAAATCCACCCAGCTAAACCAAGCTATGATTTTAACCGAATCTAAAGCACGCGAGAGAAGCCGTGTCTTGCAGGATGGTGAATCATGGGAAACCTTGACCAATAGCAGCCAGCGTCATGTCTATATGGACCATATTTTATCGGCAACCCTAAATGGCAATCGCCTGCATTTGCAAAGCTACAGTGCTGTGCCTGTACGTGATTTGCAGATTCGTGCCAAGATTAAAAACTCAGAAGACTGGGTGATTTTGGCAAAGCTGGATCAGTTGACGCCATTTTCGAATGCCAGCTTTGATCTCAAACTGACCGATCAATCCCGTTTCCCGTTGCTCGATGGCACAGGCTCGATCCAGCTAGCAGGTCTGAGTCAGACCACGCAAAATCCAAGCAATATTTTTGATCTGAAAATTAACTCTGAGACCGATGAGCACGTCAAAAAGCTGAACCAGATTAAAGCCAAATGGAAAATTTATTTTGGTACCTATGATGAACCGAATAAATGGTGTCGTATTACGCCGGTCTATGCCCGGGAATGGGTCATGATGATGACCAATCTGGCCTATATGCTCAGTACTCCAGAATTTGAAACCTTATGGTTTAACCATAAAGCGGTCATGGGACACGATTTTTTTGGCAATGATGGTCAGGTAGAAGGGCCGAATGGTTTCTTTCAGCCAGAAGATTATGTCCGGATCTATCGGGAAATTCTTAACCGCAATGAAATTAATCTTGGCATTACCAATATGGGTGGTGGTTTAGGTGGTGGAGCAGTATTAGGAGTAGATACTTGGTTATTCTATGGCCATTACAGATTATCTGGTTATCGAATTATTGCACATGAATTTGGTCATCATTGGGGCGGGCATAATAGTGCCTGGGCCATGTCGAATTATGGCTTTGAAGCTATCGTCGATTGGTTAAACTTCTATTTCCAGCGCCGTCCAGGCTCAATTCCTTATATGGATCCAAATGTAAATGCTTTTCATTTGACGCCGGACAATGCACTTTGTCAGGGTGTGAACCAGAATATGGTGAAAGGCGTGGCATCGACTGCACCGTGGAATAAAGTGGATGAATACTTCAAAAATAACCCACTGCCAAATCAATAAGTCATAAAAAAGCCCCTCATTTGAGGGGCTTTTTAATTAGATCGGTCAACGGATTATTTTTCAATAATCGCCGTTACACCTTGACCACCGGCTGCACAGATCGATACCAGTACGCGACCTGAACCTTTCTGGTTAATCAGTTTTGCTGCTGTCGCAATGATACGACCGCCAGTTGCTGCAAACGGGTGACCGGCAGCAAGTGAAGAGCCTTTTACGTTCAATTTTGCACGGTCAATTGAACCCAGTGGAGCGTCCAGACCTAAACGCTCTTTACAGAATTTCGGATCTTCCCAAGCTTTCAGCGTAGACAATACTTGAGATGCAAAAGCTTCATGAATTTCGTAATAGTCAAAGTCTTGCAGTTTCAGACCTGCACGCTCCAGCATACGCGGCACGGCATAAGCAGGCGCCATCAACAGGCCTTCTTTTTTCTCTACAAAGTCAACTGCAGCAGTTTCCTGGAAAGTCAGGTAAGCCAACACTTCATGGCCATTTGCCTTGGCCCATTCCTCAGAAGCCAATAGCACACAAGAAGCACCATCTGTCAGCGGTGTAGAGTTACCTGCTGTCATGGTGCGCGCATCGCCCTTACCAAAGGCCGGTTTTAATTTCGCCAGTTTTTCAACACTTGAGTCTGCACGCAGGTTATTGTCACGCTTAAGACCCAGGAATGGTGTGATCAGGTCATCAAAGAAACCTTCTTCATACGCTGCAGCCATTTTCTGGTGTGAAGATGCTGCCAGTTCGTCCTGTGCTTCACGGGAAATTCCCCATTCCAGTGTGGTAATCGCCTGATGATCACCCATAGACAGACCTGTACGTGGCTCGCCATTTTTTGGTGCATCCATCAGGTCTTTCACATTGATCTTGGTCAATGCTTTTAGACGGTCTTTTGCAGTTTTTGCAATGTTTAGCTCAAGCAGTGCTTTACGTAAACCATCACCAAAAGCAATCGGTGCATCAGAAGTCGTATCTACACCACCTGCAATGCCTACTTCGATTTGACCTAAAGCAATCTTGTTGGCAACAAGAAATGCTGCTTGCAAACCGGTACCACATGCCTGCTGGATGTCATAAGCAGGCGTTTCAGGTGCAAGCGCAGTGTTTAATACGCATTCACGAGTCATATTGAAGTCACGGCTGTGTTTCAGTACTGCACCCGCAACCACTTCACCTAAGCGTTGACCTTGCAGATTAAAGCGTTCAACCAGGCCGTTCAGGGTTGCTGTAAACATGTCAGTATTGGATGCCGTAAAGTAAGCACCATTAGAACGTGAAAATGGAATGCGGTTACCACCGATAATCGCAACGCGGCGAACTGTATTTTGGCTCATGTTTGGTTCCTGTAGAACAGAAGTCTGTGTTGTAGAGGTTGAATCTTTTTCAGATGAAGTCATATTTTTGGCACGGGCAGGTGTGCTGCGTGTACGCGTGGTTTTAGTCGGACTTTTTTCTGTCCCAGTGGCTGTGTCAGTATTTTTAGTGCTACGCTTGGTACGCGTTGATGGTTTTGACACAGTTTCTGTCGCAGAGTTCTCGACTGCTGGATTTTCTTGAGTTGTTTTGCTCATAAGGCTTTACCAGGCAAATAGATCGTCTTCTTGGCGCTTACATTAGCATAGAAGAGGATAGGCTGTATTGACTACAATGACATTACAGACTGCGCTCAGGTCAAGTCATCTGCCTATTATCTCAAGTATGATTGGGCGGAATCTGGCGGATCTATTGAAATATATGTGTCTGGCATCATATTGAAGTTTAAGGATAACTTTAGATCAACCAAAAATTAATTTGTATGAGAGATAATAAACATGACTGATCAGTACCAAACTTTTGCAAAATCTCCTATTGGTAAATTTGTCATTAAAAATTTGGGTCTGCCATCCCCAACTTCTTTAGACCGTTTTGAGTCTGCTACGCCAGTGGTAAAAGGCGCAGTATTATTGGGTGCAGCACCAGCAAGTCCATTGACGGGTGCTATTGCTCAGGTTCTGGCAAATATTTATGCCAACAGCTATGCAGGTAATAATGCTGAGTTGCAACAGGCGGCTGCAGCATCCGGGCTGAATCTGGGTGCATTTAACCCGGGCGATAAAGAATCAAAATTCAAGGTCGTTATTTTTGATGCTTCAGGGATCGAAAATTCAGAACAGTTAAAATCACTTTATGATTTCTTTAACCCGATTGCGCGTCAGATCCAGAGTTCTGGTCGTGTAGTGATTGTCGGTACTACACCTGAAACCGCAAAATCAGTAAGCCAGGCGATTGCTCAACGTGTACTGGAAGGTTTTGTGAAATCAGTGGCTAAAGAATTCAAGAAAGGTATCGCAGCAAACCTGATCTATGTTGATGCAGGTGCTGAAGCGAATCTTGAGTCTGCATTACGTTTTGCGGTTTCTCCTCGTTCTGCCTATGTTTCTGGTCAGGTGATCCGTGTTTCACCAGCTGAAAAAGTAGACGTAGACTGGACCAAGCCATTAGCGGGTAAAACTGCGGTTGTGACAGGCGCAAGCCGTGGTATTGGTGAAGCGATTGCCCATGTATTGGCCCGTGATGGTGCACATGTCATCTGTCTGGATGTTCTACAACAGCAGGCTGACCTTGATCGTGTAGCTAGTGAGATCGGCGGTTCTACCTTGGCTATTGACATTACAGCTGCAGATGCAGGTGAAAAGATCAAGGCAGCGGCAGTTGAGCATGGTGGTCTGGATATTATTGTACATAATGCCGGAATTACCCGTGACAAGACCTTGGCCAATATGAAGCCTGAGCTGTGGGATCTGGTGATTAATATCAACTTGTCTGCAATAGAACGCGTGAATGATTATTTAATTTCCCACGATGGTCTAAATGCCAATGGCCGTATTATCTGTGTATCCTCAATTTCAGGGATTGCAGGTAACCTGGGTCAAACCAACTATGCAGCCTCTAAAGCCGGTGTGATTGGTTTAGTAAAATTCACAGCACCGACATTAAAAAATGGTATAACCATTAATGCCGTTGCACCGGGCTTTATCGAAACACAAATGACGGCTGCGATTCCATTTGCGATCCGTGAAGCGGGCCGCCGTATGAATTCGATGAGTCAAGGCGGTCTACCTGTCGATGTTGCAGAAACGATTGCAATGTTTGCTGCTACTGCATCAACAGGTTTAAATGGCAACGTGGTACGTGTATGTGGTCAAAGTCTTTTAGGGGCTTAATAGAATCCCCCTAAATCTCCCTTTATGAAAGAGGGAGATATCCCTCTCCTTTAAGGAGAAGGTTAGGGAGAGGTAAAAATTAAATGAAAAATGGGATGAATTGACCCTCATCCCAGCCTTCTCCCAGAGCCATATATGGCGCAAGAGAAGGTGCATTTAGACAAATTGAAATAATAAAATTTCCAAAGGTTCAGTATGAATACGCGCCATTTTAGTCAATTTCCAAAACCTTATTTAGCCTATCCAAAAGTGATTCAAGGCTTGATTTTTAAAAAGCCGAAAGCTGAAAAAGTTCTACCGCAAGTTGAATATGTGGTGGATTCATTCAAGGTCGATCAAAAACATCTGAAAGCCTATAATGAAGTCTGCGGTTTTAAAAATAATGGTTATATTCCAGCAATCTATCTGACGGTGCTTTCACAAAGTCTACAAATGCACATGATGACTTCAGAAGCATTTCCGTTTCCGATCTTGGGTCTGGTACATATCCGTAACCAAGTGAAGCAATACCGTAAAATCGGCGTCAATGAAACCTTGACCCTAGCATGCAAATTTGGCGAATTGCAGCCGCACGATAAAGGCGTGCAGTTTGATTTCATTACTACAGTCAAAGTGGGAGGCGAGGTCGTAGTTGAAGCATTGACGACTTATCTGTCACGTCAAAAGACCAATGCTAAAGCTGCTGCAAAACCTGCAGAAAGCCAAGCGCCAGAATATATACTCAATAATGAATGGAACATCTCGGAGAATACTGGTCGTCGTTATGCCATGACCTCAGGCGACTTTAACTTGATCCATATTCATGCAGTCACAGCGAAAGCTTTTGGTTTTAAACAGGCGATTGCACATGGTATGTGGAGCAAGGCCAAAGCACTGGCGAATCTGTCATTGCCAGATGCTTATGAAGCTGATGTCTGGTTCAAGTTGCCGATGTACTTGCCATCTAAAGTTGAGTTCCTGACGGCACAGGCAGCCAATGATACAGATTTTCTGATACGAAGCAGTAAAAATCAAAAACCACACGTCACCGGCCATATCAAAGCAATTTAAATCTGAATCAAAAGCCTAAACCCGATTTAGGCTTTTTCATTTTAAGGGATCAATATTCTATGGATAGAATGATGCAGCCAATTAAAGATTATCTGTTTGCTGATCAGCATAATTATCAGGGCAATGTCGATGAGCGTTTCAGTGACCTTGCCCGTCAGTTTAGCCGTTTGCAGGATGCACGTACCGAACAGGGTGGTGCCGCACTAGTGGTATATTTTGAGGGACAAAAGGTCGTCGATATTTATACCGGTAAAAAGTCTGTCACTGAAAACTGGCAACCGGATACCATGTCGCTGTGTTATTCCACAGGTAAAGGTGTGCTGGCGACTTTGGCGCATATTCTGGTCAGTCAAGGTTATCTGGATTATGATCGACCGGTTGCAGAATACTGGTCTGAATTTGCACAAAATGGTAAAGAAAATATTACTCTGGCACATATGCTCAGTCATCAAAGTGGCCTGTTTGATATCCGTAATATGATTGATGATGCCACTGAAATGGCCGACTGGTCGCATATGCTGGACCGGATTGCGACAGCAGAACCACGTTTTCAGGTTGCTACAGATGCCGCTTATCAACCGCTGACCTTTGGTTGGCAGGTGGGTGGTGTACTGGAAAAAGCAACAGGTAAAAAACTGGGTGTACTGATGAAGGAATATCTGGTTCAGCCATTACAATTAAATGGCGCCTATTTCAGCGTGCCGACGAATGAGTTGGCTCGGGTGGCCTTACCTATTTTAAAGCCTAAGATAACCAAGTCTCAAACACAGACTTCGAAAAAAACCACACCAAGAAAGCCGAACCTGATGGAGCGAGCCTTGGTCTTTAGCGGGCAGGATCCTCAGGATTTTCAGGATGCCATGATTCCCAAAGGCATGAAGAAATTTAGTTTTTTTAGTGAACAGGGGCTAAAAGCCATTATCCCATCTGCTAACGGTGTCTTTACTGCAGAGAGTCTGGCAAAAATCTATGCCATGTTAGCGAATCGTGGTGAATGGCAAGGACAACAATTCATTTCGCCGGAAGTGTTCCCACAACTTAGTCAGGTGCAATACAAAACACGAGATCGGGTCATGCCTTTACCGATGCACTGGCGCTTGGGTTATCACCGTGTTCTCACTTTAGGAAAAGCCTCTAAAGGTTTTGGTCATATGGGTTTTAATGGCTCTGGTGCTTGGTGCGATCCTGAGCGCGGTTTAAGTTTTGCCTATACACATAACTTTCCTACAGGTTCATTGACCGGAGATTACCGTCTTTGGGGCCTGACGCAGGAAACCTTGCGCTGTGCGGATGCGGTACTGACCGGTCGCAAAGGCTGGCGCTAAATATCCCTGATTTGGGAGTTTAGCCCATCAGCTAAATATGTTATTTTGTCGCGCAGTCCATGGCTGTGGTGTGAAGTAATGAAAAAAGTGCTGGTGATTCCTCTGGTCGCAAGCAGTGCCTTATTCGGATGTCAGGAGCCGAATCAGCCGGCTGCAAAAACGGTGATGGAAGCCAAAGCTCAGATTCCTGCCTGGGTCGGGAATTATCAGGGCACGACGCCATGTATGGGATGCTTTTCAAGTTGTGAAGACTGTCCAGGCATGGCAGTGGCTTTGACCTTGAATGAAGATCAGACCTTTACTTTACAGCGTGAAAGTTTAAGTGGTCATAATGAAATTGAAACGATGAGCGGGCAGATTCGGTTTCAGGATGAATCACAACAAAAGATTGAACTGCTGAATGTCGATACCCGAAATCTGCTCTATGTCGATCTGAAAAAGCATGTTTTGGAAATTCGTGAAGATCAAACAGGCAAACGCTACCAAATGCAAAGTGACTTTATCCTGTTTGAATCGGTCTAATTTTAAAAAAGCATCTGTTTTATATCCCTTTTTCAATGATTTTGATCAAGGGATTTTTATTCTTTATAAACCGGCATTCATTTCACTATTTTATAAAAAAACAGTATGCTTAGACCTGTAAAAAGGAGCATACATGTATCAAGTACTTGCGCGAAAATACCGTCCTCGTAATTTTAATGAATTGGTGGGGCAAAACCATGTATCACGTGCTTTAACCAGCGCGCTCGAACGTGGCCGTTTGCATCATGCCTATTTGTTTACGGGAACGCGTGGTGTCGGAAAAACCACGATTGCACGTATTTTGGCGAAGTGCTTGAACTGCGAGACCGGTATTACCTCGACGCCTTGTGAGGTCTGTGCGACCTGTACCGCAGTCAATGAAGGTCGTTTTATTGATTTAATCGAAATCGATGCAGCATCACGCACCAAGGTCGAAGATACCCGCGAGCTGCTCGACAATGTTCCTTATGCACCGACTCAAGGCCGCTTTAAGGTCTACCTGATCGATGAAGTGCACATGCTGTCCACGCATTCTTTCAATGCGCTGTTAAAGACGCTGGAAGAACCGCCAGAACATGTCAAATTTCTGTTTGCAACCACTGATCCGCAAAAACTGCCAATTACCGTAATTTCTCGCTGTCTGCAATTTACTTTGCGTCCATTGGCAGTCGATGAAATTACCGAACATCTGGGCAATATTCTTAGCAAAGAAAGCATTCAGTCTGATCAGGATGCGATCTGGCAGATTGCTGAATCTGCGCAAGGTTCTCTGCGTGATGCCTTGTCTCTGACCGATCAGGCGATTGCCTATGGTCAGGGTGCGATTCAGCATCAGGATGTCAAAGACATGCTCGGTCTGATTGACCGCACTATTATTTATGACCTGATTCTGGCGATTCACCAGAACCAGAAAGCACGTGTTAGCGAGTTATTATTGCAGTTCCGCCAGCAGGCTCTGGATGTATCGTTGGTGCTCGACCAGCTGATTTCGACATTGCATGAACTGGCTTTATTGCAGTACCTGCCAGATCTGAGCCTGAAATACAGTGCAGAGATCAATCAAAAGATCATGCAATTATCGGCTCTAATTTCAGCACAAGACCTGCAACTCTATTATCAGATTGCCTGTAAGGGGCGTGCCGATTTACAGCTTGCAGTTACGCAGGAACAAGGTTTTGAGATGACAGTGCTACGTTTATTGGCTTTCCGTCCCTTACAGCCAAGCGAAATTCCGGTGATGCAGGAGACTGCACCGCAACAGGCAGCAACCAGTACAACACGTCTACAGCAGCCCGTTCAGACACAACTTCAATCTGAGTCCGTAGAAACACAATCATTTGAAGCGGAGCCTGTATTTGATGATTTTTCTCTGGACGATGAGACAGATGAGGAGATTGATTTCGCATCAGCGTCTGAACCTTCTTCGGATGATTTTTTGGATGAAGACGAGCCAACTAGCATCACTGAGCCTGAATCTGTCCAGCCCGTAGTAATTCAGACCACCATTGAAGAAGTGCAGTCTAGTGATCAAATTATTTTTGATCCAAATGATGACAAAGGCTTATTTGGTTTTGATGAAATCGAGAGTACGCCAGAAGCACCTGCTACCAGCAACAGTTCGGATGATTTCCTGCTTGAAGAGTTTATTCCTGCAGATGCTGTCATCCCTACCGAGCCAGCACAAGACAGTATGCCTGCTGATGAGGAATTTAGTCTTGCTGCACCGGAATTGGGACTTTCACAGGATTCGATTGCTCAGCCTGCTCTTGAAAATACAGTTCCGGTTCAGCCAGTTGCACAGACAGCTTTGCTGGAAGATATTTCCCAAGATGTAAATACGCAGAATCTGATGCCACAGGATATTTTAAAAATACCTGAGCAAACCTTAGAAGGCGAGTGGAGCGTAGAAAAATGGGAATACTGGTTCCGTAATAGCCAGCTTTCTCCAGCGGTACAGGAACTGGCGCAGTATGGCATCATGACTGGTCAGATGAATGGCGAATCCGTTTTCCATATTCCTGAACAGTACCAGCAGTTGTTGACCCAGTTGCAACATCATCTGGAAGCTGCTTTGCAACAGCAATGGCCGCAAACCAATTTCCAGGTGAAATTTGAAAATGTGGATCAGTTAACGCCCTATACCATGCAGCATCAGCGTAAGGTACGTGCCTTTAAACGTGCCGAAGAACTGTTACATGCTGAACCGGCAGTACGCGATCTGTTACAGCAGTTTGATGGTGAACTGCAAAATATTCAGCTGAAATAGGCTGGATGTTAAGTCACAACAAATCGAGATAAAGCATCCCGCATTTCGACTGGAATCGGGGTGCTTTTTCGTGTTTCACGGTCAACAAATACATGGACAAAATTGCCTTGCGCAGCGGCTGTATCTGAGTTGCGTTTAAAAATAGCCAGATCATAGCTGAGCGATGAATTTCCCATGCTTTCAATGGCCACGCCCACTTCAATAATTTCCGGATAAGACAGTTCCTGATTAAATTGACAGTTGGAGCTGACTACCAAGCCAATCATCGGGGAGTATTTAGGATCAAAATCAGCTTCCTGAATCAGCAGGGCATTGGCTGCGGTATCAAAATAACTATAATAAGTCACATTGTTGACATGGCCGTACAGATCATTGTCTGCCCAACGGGTTTGAATGGGCAGGAAAAAAGTATAGTGTTCGCGCTGTTTGATGGTGGCTTTCATCACTATTCAGTCCTCGGCTAGATAAGGCTTAAGTGGAAATTGATCTAGGCATAGATCGCCTGATAAATCTGATAAGCATCCTCCACCTTGAGTTCACGTGGATTATTCTGCAACAGCCGGCTTTGTTGCATCGCATCTTCTGCCATGACCTGCAGCATATCTTCCGGAATATTCAACTGATTCAGTTTTAGGGTCAAACCGCTTTGCATCAGATGATTATTAAAATGATCAATAAACAGATCAGTCAGGCCATCATGACAACCTTTACTGTAAGGATCCAGCCAGGTCATCAATTCCGCATAGAGCTGTTTGGCCGCTGGCGCATTAAACTTTAATACTTCAGTTAGAACCAGTGCATTGCTATGCCCATGCGAAAGATGAAAATGTCCACCCAGTGGATAAGCCAGCGCATGTACGGCGGCGACTGGTGCATTGGCAAAGGCTTGTCCGGCCAGCATGGAACCGACCAGCATATTTTGGCGGGCATCTAAATCATGACCGTTTTGCAGTACACGTTGCAGATTAGCATTCAGTAATCTTAAAGCCTGTTTGGCCAGCATATCCGAATAAGGATTTTTCTTGTGTTTTGAGGTATAGGCTTCAATGGCATGTACCATGGCATCAATGCCGGTGGCGGCAGTGATCTGTGCTGGAAGATTCTGGGTAAATGTTGCATCCAGAATGGCAATATCTGCAAAAAGGGTCGGTGCCACAATACCGGTTTTAGTGGTTTCACCTGTGGTGACAATCGAAATCGGCGTCACTTCTGAACCTGTTCCAGCCGTAGTTGGTACCAGAATTAAAGCTAAACGCGGTCCGGTGGCATTATCAACGCCATACAGATCGGACAATGTCTGATGCTGTTCAGGATGCGCCAAAATTGCAATGAGTTTGGCCACATCCATCGAGCTGCCACCACCAAAGCCCAGCACCACATCAATATTTTCCTGTTTTGCAAAAGCCACCGCTTCAAGCACCACTGTATCGGGCGGATCGGCCTGAACATCCGAGTAAATCACATACTCCAGTCCGGCAGATTCAATAATATCCAGAATCGGCAGATGTAATTGCTCCTTCAGCATACCCGGGTCAGTCACCAGTAGAAGACGGCGATAACGGCCATTTTTTAGAATTTTAAATAATTCCTGAATCGTGCCTAGTCCGGCAATGATATTGGGGACGGTTTGAAACTGAAAACGATTCATGGCGATATCCTTGATTTTTTTATTGCAAATACGAGATTATTCTATGGTTGTAAGATAGGAATCAGTATATAAATAACTTAACATAAGAATCCTTAAAATAAAGTAGCTCTGAGGTTGTTTATGTCATCCAGAACGCCATACAAGGTGTTATGTGTTTGTTTGGGAAATATTTGCCGCTCTCCCACGGCAGAAGTTGTACTCAGACATTATTGTGATGAACAGCAACTGAATATTGTGGTCGATTCTGCCGGAACCAGTAATTATCATCCGGGCAAGGCACCGGACTTGCGTAGCCAGCAGCATGCGCTGAAACGTGGCTATGACCTTTCAGCACTTCGCGCACGTCAACTTATTCCGCATGATTTTATTGATTATGATCTGATTCTGGCGATGGATCTGGAGAATTTATCCAATATCCAGAACATACAGCGTCTGGCAGAAACTCAGTTTGGTCATGTACGTGCACGTGTGGCATTGATGAGTGAACATGATCAGACCTATCCGAAACAGGCCTTACCGGATCCCTATTATGGCGAAGCGGATGGCTTTGAACGGGTGCTTGATCAGTGTGAGTCCAGCAGCCAGGCCTGGATTGAGATTTTTAAACAGAATTTACACAAGGTTTAAGCGATGCAGATTCAAACCCAGGTTCAACTTAAACCTTTTAATACCTTAAATTTAGAAGCAGTTGCTTCGCACTATGCTCAGATTCAATCCACCGCTGATCTGCTAACTGCACTGGATTTTGCGGAACAGCAGCAACTCAATTTGCTGATCCTGTCAGGCGGCAGTAATATGTTGTTGCCGGAGCAGATTGATGCGCTAGTTCTGCATATGGATATTCAAGGCATTGAAATGCTGGATGCTGATGATCAGTCGCAACGTTTACGTGTAGGCGGCGGACAAGGCTGGCATGACTTCGTGCTCTGGACCACGGCACAAAGTTTATATGGCCTACAGAATCTAGCTTTAATTCCGGGTCGGGTCGGTGCATCGCCAGTACAGAATATTGGCGCTTATGGTGTCGAAGTCGGAGAATTCATCGATTCTGTTGAGGTCTATGACCGACAATTGAAACAGTTTGCTTCGATTCAGGCAGCAGATTGTCAGTTTGCCTACCGGCATAGTATTTTTAAAGATGATCCCAATCGTTATGTGATTACCCATGTGACTTTTAGATTACTTAAACAGCCAGATTTGAAACTGAATTATGGTGATCTGAAGACTGCGGTCGGTGATCAGCTCACAGCAGAAAACTTGCAGCAACACGTCATCCAGATTCGCCAGAGTAAATTGCCTGATCCACAAGAATTTCCCAACGTGGGCAGCTTCTTTAAAAATCCGGTGGTTGATCAGGCGGTCTTTGACCAAATTGCTGTATCTTTCCCGAATTTACCCCATTACCAGCAAACGAATGCTCAAGTTAAACTGGCAGCAGGCTGGTTGATTGATCAGGCGGGCTGGAAGGGTAAACAGTTGGGGCCTGTCGGCATGTTTCATAAACAGGCGCTGGTGTTGGTGAATTATGGTCAGGCCTCTCTCACCGATGTCCGTAAAACGTATCGTGCAGTACAACAGTCAGTTTGGGAAAAATTTAGTCTAATGCTGGAGCCTGAACCTGTATTGTTCGATAAAAATGGCTTGATCCGTTCTCATCAGGAAGAGGAATAACATGAAAAACACCCATTGGATGGTACGTTTGCTACAAATTGTCACTGGACTGTTTGTGCTATGCGGCTGTCTACTGGTGTTGGTTTATACGCCTTTTTACTCAAAAATGATCGTCAAGGGCTTAAACCAGTTTGTCTCCTTAGAGCTAAATGAAGTCGCGGCTCAAAGCCAGAAAATGGCTGCACTCAGCGAACATGAAAATCTGGAACCTGGCTCTGATTTGTGGATTGCCCGTCAGGCGTATTTAAAGGTCATGGAACAGGATATCCAGCAAAATAACTCGGCCAACCTGATGCTGATTCAGGCACGTTATAAAGCACTGCAGCAGGTGATTGAAGAATATCAGCGCGAACAGCAAGATCAAAAAGCAGAGCAAAGTCCACCTGCTCAGGTGCCCTTATTGTCCTCACAGGAAGATGCAGAACCAGCCGATCCGACAGCCAATGTCCGGGAATTGCTGGAGTGGGACAGTAGTGAAAATAAGGAACGCATTGAGCAATATATGGAGTTTCTGACGACGCATCCACTTGAGCAGGGTGAAGCCAGTTCGGTACAGGAAACCGATGGAGAGGAAATCCAGCAGGACTTGGCTTTACTACAAGAGCAACAGCAGGCTAAACCGGCGAATAGCTCCCAACCTTATGCCATTGTGGTATTGGGTGGTGGCTTAACCCTAGATGACCAAGGCAAAGAGATCATCGTCAATAACTATACGCGACTACGTCTGGAAACTACGCTGGCAGTAGAGAAACATTATCAGTTGCCGATTGTTCTGAGTGGGGTCGAAGCGCCGTATATGCAGCGCTGGTTAAAAAATCATGGTGTCGATGCCAAATTACTGGAAGATCGCAGCATGAACACCTGTGAAAATACCCGTTTCAGTTCATTATTATTACAAAAGAAAGGTGGAGCGCCTACAGTGATTCTGATTACGGATCGTTATCATATGCCGCGTACCCGCCGTTTATTTGCGTTAAATGGCATACAAACCATTCCGGTAGAAGCGCCGATGCCAACGCCATTGACACGATGGCGTCCAAGTGCACAAAATTATGATCACAGTCGTCGTGCCAATTATGAAATGTTGGCGACCATGCGCGATATGTGGTTTGGATCCAGTGACTGTCGGGAGGTGCCATAATGTCTGATATCCCATTTTTAAATCCCACCATTCTGAAACAGCTGGATTTACCCATTCCGAGTCGGGATGTTACGCCTCAACTCTTGCCACCTTTAAACCTGAATCGTAGTGATGAACCGCCGATTGATCTGCAGTCCTATCGCAAGCTTTATGGTTTTGATTTACTGGACTGCAAACACTGGCAGGGCTATGTACAGATGCCTTTATTCAGGTTACATGTACAGGTGTTTGAGCCAAATCTGGAAAATACCCGCTTTGATAAGATTCAGGGAACCGCTTTTTTGCTGCATGGTTATCTGGAACATAGCGGCATTTATCAGCCCATTGTCAAAGAGCTTTTGGAACAGGGTTTTAGCGTATTAACCTATGATCTGCCGGGACATGGTCTGAGTGATGGTTCACCTGCCAGCATTCAGAATTTTGATCATTATCAGCAGGTTTTACATGCCGTACATCGTTATGTGCAGCACGCTTCACAATTACCTAAACCTTGGGTCGGCATCGGGCAGAGTACCGGCGGTGCGATCTGGATGCACCATTTACTGGAGTTTGCGGAACGTCGTGAAAATCCTTTTGTTGAACGAGTCTTATTGTTATCACCATTGATTCGTCCCGCTAAAACTGCCTGGTGGCATAATTCGGTCGGATTGGGCATTATTAGCCGAATCAAACGTGAAGTTCCCCGACATTTCAGACGCAATAACCATAATCCGGAGTTTTTGCGTTTTATCCGGCTTAAAGATCCATTACAACCGCGAATAATGGGCATGGACTGGATTTTAGCGATGTCACGCTGGATGCTGGAAATGGAAGCGCGTCCGGCTTGTCGTATTCCAGTCTGGCTGGCGCAGGGTGCACAGGATCAGACTGTCGACTGGCGTTATAATATCGAATTTATCCGGCGTAAATTCCGGCTCCAAACTTTGCTGATGCTAGAAGAAGGTTCGCATCAGTTAATCAATGAGCGTGCTGATATTCGTGCTGCACTCACGGGTTTGATTCCTGCCTTTTTACATGCACATGGCAGCAAAACTTATTATTGATAGATTGAAAATTGAATATTTAAAAAGGCATTTGAATTAAACGCCTTTTTTGATTTTAAATGCATCAAATTAAAATTTTTCTAATTGGGCCAAATTCCACATCCGGAAGTAGAAGTTCTCCTCATCTTTATTTTCACAGGACAATAATTCGCCTTCTTTCAGCCAGAAATGAATCTGCGCAAAGTTCTTTATTTCGTGATTATTCACGCGTTGTGCCAGATGATGCGCCTTAATAGCTGAAGGGTGTTTTAAACCTGCGGAAGCAATCAGTTCAGATAGGGCATGCAAGGTGTTTTTATGGAAATGAAACACCCGTTCTGCCTTGGTCGGCACATGTAAAGCTTTCTGACGATCTTTATCCTGGGTGGTGACTCCGACAGGGCACTGGTTGGTATGACAACTTTGTGCCTGAATACAGCCTACTGCAAACATAAAACCACGGGCAGAGTTCACCCAATCCGCACCAATGGCAAGCGTACTGGCAATATCGAATGCACTAATAATTTTACCACTTGCACCAATTTTGATCTTATCTCTCAATCCTGCACCAACCAGGGTATTGTGTACAAACAGTAAACCTTCTCTTAATGGGGCACCAACATAGTCAATTAATTCAATGGGTGCAGCTCCCGTTCCACCTTCAGAGCCATCAACCACAATAAAATCTGGGTAAATCTGGGTATGTAACATAGCTTTGACCATGCTCATAAACTGCCACGGTTGACCCAGACACAGTTTAAATCCGACCGGTTTTCCGTTGGAAAGTTCACGTAATTTTTGTATGAAATGCATCATTTCAATCGGTGTGCTAAATGCCGGATGACTCGAAGGTGAAACACAATCATGATCACGGCTGATGCCTCGAATTTGGGCAATTTCTTCCGAAATTTTACTTTTAGGTAAAATACCGCCGTGGCCAGGTTTTGCGCCTTGCGAAAGCTTGATTTCAATCATCTTCACTTGGGGTAATTTGGCTTGTGCAGCAAAACGTTCCGGATCAAATTGCCCATCTAAAGTACGGCAGCCAAAATAACCACTGCCAATTTCCCAGACCAGATCACCACCATATTCCAGATGGTAGGGGCTGATACTGCCTTCGCCTGTATCATGGAAAAAATCACCTTTTTTAGCGCCGAGATTAAGGGCTCTTATTGCATTGGCACTCATGCTGCCAAAGCTCATGGCTGAAATATTTAAAATAGAAGCTGAAAAGGGCTGGGTACATTGCTCATTTCCAATCAGGATGCGAAAAGTCTGCGGATCGGCAACTTTGCAGGGCGTGATGGAATGACTAACAAGACGGTAATTATCTTCATAGACATTCAGGATCGAGCCGAAAGGTTTATCAGAATTTTCATTTTTTGCCCGCTGATACACCAGACTGCGCTGCATACGGGAAAAAGGCAGTGCGTCCCGGTCGGCTTCAATAAAATACTGACGAATCTCGGGACGGAATTCCTCAAAGATAAAGCGGAAATGTCCCATAATGGGATAATTTTTCAGAATGGAATGCTTATTTTGTAGTACATCATACAAACCCAGCAAACTCAGCAGAATGCTCAGGATCCATAGGGTATTCACTAACGTTTGCGGCATAAAATAATAGATATAACGCGGTGAATAACCGATATGAAATGTAGTAAAAATCACTGCAATCAGAATGCAGGCAAACCAGACCGAATGGCGGGAAAAGAAAGTATTGAGCAGCTTGTGACGTACTAATTGAGCAGGGTTAGCCATTGTAAAATTAAGTCCCTATTTCTACTTCTATAGGGCTTTATGATGTGCAGAGCGAGGTATCTTATACAAGCAGAGAATTGTTATTCGATTTTATAAACTTGCCGAAAATGCTATTAAGCCAGACAATCAATCGGCAGCGATTACAGATAAATTTTACGGAAAAAGTTCTATAGAAAAAATCTGCAAAAGACATGCATTCTATTTATTTCACAAGTAAGGCGGATGACTTTATAGTCGGTTTATTCACTACATAGGAGTCTTAAACCATGACCAAAAAATCCATTCGCTTTAATGATGCTGAGCTGGCTTGCTCATGTCTCAGTCATTTTTAAATATTGATGTTTCATTCAAGCTGCATTTCGGGGTGTCAAAGAAAAGCAGATTGGCACAGCGGCAGATCACCACAACAAGAACAAAAATATAAGCATAATTCTCCAGTCCCCAATTTGGGGATTTTTTTATTCTGGAATACCTAAAAGAATCTGGATGAAGCCTGTGTAGTTAAGGGTTTTCCTCATCCAGTTGAGCGACTGCATTGGCCACAATACTCGGTTCAATATGTTTAATCTTTTTACCAAAGCTACGCAGCCACCAGACCAGTTGAGAGGTAAATGGCACGGTAGCAGTGATCAGCGACATGCCATCTTCCATTTTTTCAATTTTCTGGTCTTTACTGAGCTGGCTTTCCTCAAAGTAATGCGCATCCGACTCTGACATGCTGAGTTTAAGCGTGACATTTTCGGTGGGATGGTTGAAGTCCACCCGGAAGCCCAGTGCACCAGAATCAATATAATCATCAATATCGAAATTGACCGGATGCAAGGCACGTGAATTCAGCACGACGGCCGATTTAAAGCGGTGCAGTGCAAAGGTCTGGATATCCGATTTGTCATGACGGGTACACACCAGATAAATGATTGACCCTTTTTGTACCAATGCCAGAGGATTGAGAATATAGGTTTTTTCTTCGCTGTTATGACCACGGCCCTGATACACACATTCCAGTTGTTTGTCCTGTAACAGGCCTTCATACACCGCTTGCTGCGCGGCCTTATCTACCACAGGTGGAATCAGCGGTTGGGTGGCCGGAACAATGCGTACGCGGTTAATCCATTGCCGGACATTGTTCTGGGAAGAAAGACTGCGTCGTGCCAGATCAAACCACGGATTCATTTCCTCGATCAGGCTCGGTGGCAGCAGATGTTTTAAATGTTCTTCGACCATCATGAAAGTGACCGCTTGCGAGCTGGTCATATGCGGCAAACTTTGCAGCGGCGCATCTGAACGCCAACGCCAGCCTTGCGGCGTGGTTTTACTGCTTTCAATTGGAAAGCGTTGCGCAATCTGATTCAGGTCACGCTGAATGGTACGTAGACTGATATCAATGCCTTCGCGATTCAGGATTTCCTGTAATTCACGTGTTCCCATCCATTTGCCGGTAGAAAGACGCGACAAAATTTGCCATTGGCGATACAGACTGTTTGAAGTTTCTTTTTCTTGTGCTGACATAATTTATTTTGCTGGCAATAAAGAAGAGGGGATTTAGGCTTAGCTTAACACAATAAAAAAACTCTCATTTTTTCGCAAGTCCCTCTGTGCAACATTTGTCCTACAATTCTAAAACAACTTGGTCGAAAATAGCATTGAGTTCATTGGGCATTTATTAGATTAATGGTAATTGAAATGCAGATGTCATGGCATGGATATTGCTTTGATTTAATTATAATAGATGATAATACGAGGGTTTGTATGCTTAAAGGAAATCAGGATACAAATGTGATTGAAACAATTGATAAATTTAGTTCCCAGAATATTGGAAAAAATTTTATAGACACTAAAACTACAGCGGTATCTACTACAACAAACCCACAACTTTTACTGCAGCAGTTATCTTCAAAGTTCTTTAATGAAATGCAGGATGAACATGTGCTGTCCAGTCAGGCAGGTCAAAGACTGGAAGAATGGTTATCACAACATACGCTGGATGAACTCAATGCACTGAATCAGGTAGCAAAAGAACATTTTTTACATCACGGTATTACCTTTACCGTTTATGGCGATGAAGAAGGCGTAGAACGCACCATTCCCTACGATATCATTCCGCGAGTCATAGACCGGAAGCAGTGGAATATGGTGGCTTTAGGCTCGGCACAACGGATACGGGCGCTAAATTTATTCTTACATGATATTTATCATCAACAGGACATTTTAAAAGCCAATATTATTCCTGAGTTGCAGATTTTAACTCATGAGGCCTATCAGCCGCATATGTATCAACATAGCTTGAAAGGTGGGATTTATAGCCAGATTAGTGGAATCGATGTGATCCGTGATTCCAAGGGCGAGTTTTATGTCTTAGAAGATAATCTCAGAACGCCATCTGGCGTGTCTTATATGCTGGAATGCCGCAAGATCAGTGAAAAACTCATGCCAAAAGTATTCGAGCAGTCCAAGATTGCCGGAATCGAGCAATATCCACAATTATTGAAAGAAATCCTGATCGAAAATGCCTACGTCGACAAGCCATTTGTCGTGGTGCTGACCCCAGGACGTTTTAATAGCGCTTACTATGAACATGCCTTCCTTGCAAGGGAGATGGATGTACCATTGGTAACATCACGTGACCTTTTTGTTGATGACTCGAAGGTTTATGTAAAAACCATACGTGGTCGCCAACGAGTCGATGTTATTTATAGACGGGTCGATGATGCGTTTCTTGATCCTTTATGCTTTAAACCGGATAGCACTTTGGGTGTCGCTGGCTTGATGTCAGCTTATTTGCAAAATAATGTTGTGATTGCCAATGCACCGGGAACCGGTGTGGCAGATGACAAATCGGTTTATCCATATGTCGACAAAATGATTCGTTTTTATTTGGGCGAGCAGTCAATTCTAAAAAATGTTCCGACTTATCAATGTCGTAATTCTGAAGAATTAGACTATGTCGTGGCTCATCTGGATCAGCTGGTGGTGAAAGAAGCGCAGGGTTCGGGCGGTTATGGCATGCTCATTGGACCACAAGCGTCTAAACAGCAAATTGAAACTTTCAGGGAGAAAATTTTAGCTGCGCCGCATTTATATATTGCGCAGCCCACTTTGGACTTATCGGTTAGTCCGACTTTGACCAATTTTGGTATTGCTGAACGTCATATCGACTTACGCCCGTTTGTATTGAGTTCGCCTTATCGTACTGAAATCGTACAGGGTGGCTTGACACGCGTGGCGATGCAGCCCGGTTCACTGGTGGTGAATTCATCACAAGGTGGCGGTATCAAAGATACCTGGGTAGTCGACAATTTACATTCATAAGATTCCAAAGAAGGAAAATGTCATGGTTTTGCTGAATAGCAATGCACAACATATTTTTTGGTTAGGGCGTTATTTATCTCGCACTCATTTTTTATGTGCGCGCTTTCCATTTTTAGAAGACGAAGCGGCAGTAGCGTATGCCCATGCTTTCTGTTTGCCTGCCTTTGATGCCAGTTCCCTAAATGAGCTGGTACTTGATCCTACGCAAGTGGCGTCTTTTAGCCAGCAGTTTAAAGTAGCTAAAGACAATATTCAGGAATTACGCGGGGTGCTGTCTGCTTCAGGCTATGCGGAACTGATGAAATTGATCAAAACCGCAGACAAAAATGCTGGTTATATCTGTGAAGTGGTGACGGAATGTGAAGATATTCTGGAAGCCGAATCTTCCGATATTTTTCTGTTTTTTAGTCTAGGGCAATGTGTCGAACAGCTCGATCATCAGTTACGTCTGGGTGAAGAAACCAGTACTACACTCTGCAAGATTGATTATGTGGTCAGAATTTTGGTAGAGATGGGCTGGAATGATCTGGAACAGTACTGGGAGCAGTTGCGTACAGAACCGAACCGGATTCAGTTTTACCAGTTTAGCGACCATATTCATCAACTGTTTGAGGCAGATGTATGAAATTGATGGTGAATCACCAAACGCATTATATGTACACGGCCGAGGTGAGGAACAGTATTCAGTACATTAAAATGATGCCTTCGAGCAATGCGCATCAGCGGGTGCATTCCTGGGATATTAGTGTGCCGGGTAATAAAGAAATCCGGAAAGATGCATTTCATAATCTGTGGATGACCTGTAGCCAGCGGGAGCCTTATTATTCCCTGACTATCATGGCGCAAGGGATTGTTGAACTGAATCCTGCGCATCAGAGTGGACTGAATGATTCAATCAATCCCAATCTTTTTCTACAGCCGACCGAATCAACACAATGTAATGCAGCAATGAAAGATTTTGCACAGCGTCATGTTCCTGCATTAACCCGTCAGCATTTGATCGGACTGGCGCAGGCCTTGCTGGAACATGTGCCTTATATTTCCAACAGTACTTCAGTGCAAGGCTCTGCAATAGATGCCTTTGAGTCGAGACAGGGCGTCTGTCAGGACCATAGTCATATTTTCATTGCCATGTGTAAATATCTAGGTTTACCTGCCCGTTATGTGTCTGGTTATTTATATGCACAAAATGCTTCGCATCTGGCCAGTCACGCTTGGGCAGAGGTGTTTGTAGACCAGACATGGTATTGTTTTGATGTCAGTAATCTGTTGTTTACTCCAAGTTCGCATGTATATGTGGCGATTGGACGGGATTATTGGGATGTGGCACCGGTACGCGGTGTCAGAGAAAAGGGCGGTGTGGAATCCATGCATTCCATCGTTCAAGTGCTAGGATGTTAATAAGGACGAATGAATGACGTATTGTTGTGCACTACGTTTAGAGCAAGGTATGCTTTTTATTAGTGATACCCGGACCAATGCCGGAGTAGATCACATTTCTGTATTTCGAAAGTTGTATACCTTTGGTATTCCTGGGGAACGTATGATCGTCATACAGGCATCCGGAAATCTGGCAACAACACAAGCCGTAATTGGGCATATCAAAAATCAGCTCGAACTGAAGCAGGAACCCAATATCTTGAGTCTGCACACCATGTTTGATGTCGCTGAGCTGGTAGGTAGTACGTTGAAAAAAGTGATTGCGAATGTTACGAGCGATATTTCGGAACAAAGCAATTACTATTGTAATCTGCTGGTCGGTGGGCAGCTTAAAGATCAGGATATGCAGCTTTATCATGTCTATCCGCAAGGGAACTTTATCTGTGCCACACGTGATACGCCGTATTTCCAGATTGGTGAAAGTAAATATGGCAAGCCGATCCTGGATCGTGCGCTGACTTATGATATGCCACTGGATGAAGCCTTGCGCTGTTCCCTGATTTCATTTGCATCGACCCTACGTTCCAATGTATCGGTTGGCATGCCCCTCGATGTGCTGGTCTATAAAAAAGACAGCCTGATCATGCCAAGAGGCAAGCGTATTGCTGAAGATGATGAGTATTTCACGTCAATAAGCCGGCAATGGTCAGAGACCTTGAAAAAAGGACTGGCAGAACTTCCGGTTCCCTCTAATGAGTATTTCTTATAATAAACCTATCCGGGTTCAGGTTTTTCGCGTACAGTGTTAACTTCTATGCAGTTCAGCATAATAAAAATAGAGGAGTTAGCGCATGTACCAATTTTGTTACGCCAGTAAAAGTACTTCTCCCAAACCTGACTTACTCGAAGATTTGGCGAATATCCTGAAAGAAGCTCGTGATTTTAATTACCAGCATCAAGTCACGGGTGTACTGTATTTCGCAGATGGTCATTTTTTTCAATGTCTCGAAGGTGAATGTCCCACTTTAAAAAGTCTGTTAGTAGAGCGATTGAATAAAGATCCTCGTCATCAGGATATTAAATTATTTGAGACCAAGGAAATTGAATATCCAAGTTTCCCGGACTGGTCCATGAAATATATTTCCAAACGCAGTCAGATCCAGCAATTCTGTCGGGAAATGGGATTTGATGACTTTAATCCTTTTGCCTTTCAGCAAAGTCATGTCGATGCCTTATTAATGCAATTATGCATAGAGCAGGGCGAAGAACAAAAGTCAGCCTAAAGAAAAGCCCAACAGATGTTGGGCTTTTTTAACTCTTAAGATTAGATCAAACTACTTTGCGTAGTGGACGATTGCTCAGTCGGCATAATAGTTCATAACCAATCGTGCCATTGGCTGTCGCTACATCATCCAATAGACGGGTTTTACCCCAAAGTTCGACTTCTGTACCTAATTGCACATCTAGTCCTGTCACATCAATGGCAATCATATCCATGGCAACCCGGCCAATCACGCGAGTTTGCTGACCATTGATTGCGACATAGTTCTGTTTAGGGAAAGCGCGAGGATAACCGTCACCATAGCCAATTGAAACAATGGCCAAAGTCATGTTTTGGTCTACGGTGAACGTCGAACCATAACCGACATGCTCACCCGCTTGAATATCATTCAAGGCAATAATTTCAGCTGTAAACGTCATGACCGGTTTTAAATCTAGGTCATGTACATCACGGTCTGCAAAAGGCGTCGCGCCATAGAGCATGATTCCGGGACGGACATAGTCAAAATGCAATTCTGGATATTTATAGATTGCAGCCGAGTTACAGCAAGAAGCTAAAATTGGCGCGCAGTCATTTTTAATTTCCAAGAATTGACGGATTTGTTCATCATTCAGTGGATGCTCAGCATCGGCATTGGCAAAATGCATGGCAAGCACACAAGTAAAGCCTTCAGCTTTTAGCGTATGAATTACGTCTTTGATTGCTTCAATTTTGAAACCTAATCGGTTCATGCCGCTATTCAGTTTGACCCAGACTTTAAGTTCTTTGGCGATATAGGCATCTTTATGTGCAATTAACCAGTCGACTTGAGCCTGTTGATGCACAATAACTTCAATATTCTGTTCGATTACGATTGGCATTTCATCTGCAGAAAAAACACCTTCGATAAGCGTAATCGGCTGTAGATAGCCTAATTCACGAATTTCCAGGGCTTCTTGCAGGCAGGCGACACCAAAGGCATCGGTTTCGCTTAAGGCTGCTAAGCAGTCTTTAACTCCGTGTCCATAAGCATTGGCTTTTACCATGCTGACAATTTTCGCGGTTGGGGCAAGTTGTTTGACACGGTTTAAATTATATTGCAGCGCAGCGGTGTCAATATAAACTGTAGCTTGACGCACCCTAAATTACTCCTAGAGGGACGATGGAAATGTGAGGACGAGAGCCTGATTACTCTTCGTCATCATACTGAGCATAGAACTCAGGTGAGAGATTACTAAAGCGGGTATATTGACCTTCGAATGCCAGACGTACGGTACCAATCGGGCCGTTACGCTGTTTACCGATAATAATTTCGGCGGTGCCAGCTTCCTTGGATTCCTTGTTATAAACCTCATCCCGGTAAATAAACATGATCAAGTCGGCATCCTGCTCAATCGCACCGGATTCACGCAAGTCGGACATCACCGGACGTTTGTTTGGACGGTTTTCCAGCGATCGGTTGAGCTGTGACAGGGCAATTACCGGACATTGCATTTCCTTCGCTAAAGCTTTTAAGCTTCGGGAGATTTCCGAGATCTCGCCGACACGGTTATCGCCCATACCGGGTACTTTCATCAGCTGCAAGTAATCGACCATGATACAGCCCAGCTTTCCGCCATGCATTTTGGCAATACGACGCGCACGGGCACGTAATTCTGTTGGTGGTAGCGCAGAAGAATCATCGATATACAGATTTTTTTCTTGTAAATGCACAATGGTACTGGTGACTTTTGACCATTCATCACTGTCCATTTTACCAGAACGTAAATGTCCCTGATGCACGCGACCAAATGATGAAATCAAACGCATGGCGATGGAGTCGGCTGGCATCTCCATCGAATAGACCAGAGCAGGCAGGTTATTATTGAATAAAACACTTTCGACCAGATTCATGGCAAAGGTGGTTTTACCCATGGAAGGACGCGCTGCGACAATAATCAGGTCACCGGATTGCATGCCGGAAGTTTTGTTATCCAGTTCCACAAAACCAGTAGTTAAACCGGTAATGCTGCCTTCCATTTGCGACAGTTCATTTAATTTATCAAATACGTCTGCGACCACCGAGTTGATCGGCTTAGGGCCTTGCGCTTTGGCATTGTTATTATGCTGTTCAGCAATTGAGAAAATATTCGTCTCAGCCAGATCCAGAATTTCACTCACTGTGCGGCCTTTGGTGTCATAGGCATTTTGTAAAATTTCGGAGCTGACTTTAATCATGCTACGCAGGGTAGAGAATTCTTTAATTTTGCCTGCATAGGTTTCCAGATTATAGAAACTTGATGGCGAATCTGCCATCAGCTGCATCAGATATTCTTCGCCACCAATTGCATCAAGCAAGTTTTGTTTGATGAGCCAGTCATGCACCAGAACCGCATCATAAGGCGAGTTTTCTTTAGAGAGCTGCTCAATGGCACGGAAGATATATTTGTGTCGGGTGGCATAAAAATCATTTTCGGTCAGCACATCACCGACCTGCTCAAAAGATTCAGCCACAGTCATAAGGGCAGCAAGTACAGCCTGTTCAATTGCTAAATTGTGAGGTGGAGTACGGAACTCCTTGAGATTGCTATTTTCAGTAACAATTTCCGGTTTAGCAGTAGCTACCTTTTTGCTGGCATTCGCCTGTGACATATAAATCCCTGATTTTAAATACAATAGTTAAATATCGTCGGAGATGAATAGCGTTTATTCACTACGAGATGAAATGATACGCGCTCTGATCAAAAATGCGAAGTGCAATTTTTTGTAAACACGAATAATAAAATGAATTTGACAGTGTTGGCTAGATTATATTTTTTAGAGATAAAAAAAGAGCATGCTTTCGCATGCTCTTTTTGAGGCGAGAAATTACTCAGCTACGATAGTAACTAGAACTTCTGCAGTAACATCATGGTGCAATTGGATTGCGATGTTAAATTCGCCAGTGTGACGAAGCGCGCCATTTGGAAGACGTACTTCAGCACGGTCTACTTCTAGACCAGCATTTGTCAACGCGTCAGCGATGTCACGAGTACCGATAGAACCGAATAGTTTACCTTCATCACCAGCTTTCGCAGTGATAACGATGTTCACTTCGTTCAATTGGTCAGCACGTGCTTGAGCAGCAGCCAAGATAGCAGCTTCTTCTTTCTCAAGTTCAGCACGACGAGCTTCAAAAGCAGCAGTGTTTGCTTCAGTTGCAGCAACAGCCTTACCTTGAGGGATAAGGAAGTTACGGCCGTAACCAGCTTTAACTGAAACTTTATCGCCTAGTTTACCTAGGTTTTTAATGCGTTGTAATAAGATAATATCCACAGCTCAACCTCACTTATGATTGTCAGTGTAAGGGATCAAAGACAAGTAGCGAGCTTGTTTGATAGCTAACGCTAATTGACGTTGGTAACGAGCTTTAGTACCTGTAATACGGCTAGGAACAATTTTGCCGTTTTCAGTGATGTACTGTTTTAAAGTGTCGATATCTTTGTAGTCGATGTACGTAACGTTCTCAGCTGTAAAGCGGCAGAACTTGCGACGACGGTAAAAACGTGCCATGTTATGTTCTCCTTAAGCTTCAGCAGAGTCTTGAGCGTGTTGTGCTTCTTCACGTTGAGCTTTACGCGCACGTTTTTCTTCAGCACTTTTCGCCAATAATGACTCTTCAGTGATAGCGTTTTCACGACGGATGATAAGGCTACGAATGATTGCGTCGTTATAACGGAACAATTCTTCAAGCTCATCAAGAGTAGTTTGACCACACTCAACATTCATAAGAATGTAGTGAGCTTTGTGGATCTTGTTGATTGGGTAAGCCAATTGACGACGGCCCCAGTCTTCAAGACGGTGGATTTGACCTTCAGCTTCTTTGATGTGAGTTAGGTAGCGTTCTACCATACCAACTACTTGATCGCTTTGATCAGGGTGTACTAAAAGTACGATTTCGTAATGACGCATTGTCAGCTCCTTACGGTTTGGACAGCCCCAATTTAAGTAAATTGAAGCAAGGAGTCACAACCAAAGTTGTGTCGCAGTGTTTGCGAAGGGGGAATTGTAGTGATCTTTAGGGATAATTTCAACCAAATAAGACATTTTTGCGAAATTATCTCTATAACCAGATCGATCATCAGAACCTGACTTTGGCTTTAAGCAAATTTGGACTGGTTAAATTCAGCACATGTATTGTTGCGAAGATCAAGCTTTACTTATCAGGCCAGAAAATCTAGAAAACTGAAGGATCGGAGTCTGGAACCAGAAAGATTGAATTTTCTAAGCAATCAGGAAGATCGAGGTTTAGCTTTATAAAGCCGAATTTTTGATTCTGCTCTACAACTATTGGAAGTAGGGGATTAAGAGAAATCAAAATAAAAAAAGATAGAGACTAACTCTATCTTTTTAAAAAAATACAATCTGTGTAGATGGCGCAGTTGAGGTAAAGCTAAAGATAATACTAATGACAGTAATCAGGATCACCGAGAACAAGAAATATTTCTTTGCCCAAAGTTGATCATTTTCAGCTTTAAATCCAATGACACCGATATACAACCAGTAAATGCACAGTAAGTTTAAAATCACTGCATAGAACCAGTTGGCATAACCAAAGACAAATAACGCATTCATGGTCAGCGTGAATAACACCACATAAACCAGTGATTCAATCTTGGTACGATGAATCGAACGTGCCACAGGCAAGATCGGAATGCCTGCATTTTTGTAATCATCAAAGCGATAAATCGCAATCGCCCATGAGTGAGGCATTTGCCATAGCGCATAACCTAAAAAGATCAGTAACGCACCGAGGTCAAATTGATTGGCCACTGCGGTATAACCAATGACAGGCGGAGCTGCACCAGAAATACTGCCTACAACAGTTTGATGAATTGTGGTTCGTTTTGTCCATAGGCTGTAGAAACCAACATATACGACAAAACCAATCACCGCGAATAAGAAAGCGTACGCATTTACCCAGAACCATAAAAGACTAAAACCAACGATGCCTAATACCAGAGCAAAGGCCAGGGCAACAGGTTCGGAAATGGTTTTGGTGACCAGAGCACGATTTTGAGTGCGCTGCATTTTTTGGTCGATGTCCTGGTCAATCATGTTGTTGACCACACATCCTGATGCTACGACAAGCGTAGTACCGAGAAGGGTAATAAGCAGGAGAAGGAAATCTACAGAACCTTGAGTGGCTACGAAGTAGCCACCCAAAGTGGTAACAAAGTTACCGAAGAGAATTCCTGGCTTAGTCAGGAATAAATACTTTTTCAGCATGACGACCAGTTTAGATCATCATGTTGTAGTGTAGGTAATTCATGATCCATACAGAACCCACTAAAAGAATAGCGATAGTTAAGATGGTATACACGAATGCAATCACGTTCCAGCGTTGCTCTGAAGAAGAGTTCATATGCAGGAAGTAAATTAACTGCACAAGAATCTGAGCAACCGCAGTAATCGCGATGACAGTAATCAAGATACCACGGCCAAAACCGCCTGCCATCACCATACCGAATGGAATTACGGTAAGAATGACAGAAAGGATGAAGCCAACAGTATATTGCTTAACGTTACCGTGTGATTCGCCAGCAGCGTTATGATCGTGACTCATTACAGAACTCCCATCAAGTAAACTACGCTGAATACACAGATCCAAACGATGTCAAGGAAGTGCCAGAACAAGCTTAGGCAAGCTAGACGACGCGTGTTTGCAAGAGTCAAACCATATTTCTTGATTTGAACCATAAGCACGATCATCCAGACCAGACCAGAAGTTACGTGAATACCGTGCGTACCTACCAAAGTAAAGAACGCAGATAAGAACGCACTTGTGCTTGGACCGTGACCCGCATGAACTAGGTGATTGAACTCATATAGTTCCATGCCGATGAAGATAGCACCGAATACCCAAGTAATCGCTAACCAAGTCAGTACTTTTGCAACGTCTTTTTTGTATGCAGCAAGAACTGCAAAACCAAAGGTTACAGAAGAGATCAAGAGGGCGAAGGTTTCAGTAAGAACGAAACCTAAAGAGTCGCCAAACAGGTCTCTCGCACTTGGAGTACCCACAGGAATGTGGCTACTCAAAACAGCGAACGCAATGAAGAGTGTGCCGAACAGGACAAGGTCACTCATCAAGTAAGTCCAGAAACCAAAGACGGTGATGTCAGTATCATCGTGATGATGATGCTCATCGTGTCCGTGGTTATCGTGATGAAGTACTTCAGCCATTGTCTTAGTCCTTCTTCAAGTGTTTTTCAAGAATCGCATAGCGTTCGTTTTCAATACGCTCAACTTCAGCAGCTGGAACATAGTAATCCACTTTCTTGGTGAAAGAAGACACGATGAAGCTAATGATAGAAGCAATGAACGTAACAACTACTAACCACCAGATGTGCCAGATTAAACCGAAGCCCATAACAGTGATGAACATCGCGATAACGAAACCGGCAGCACGGTTAGTCGGCATGTGGATATCTTCGTACTTCGTTGGTTTTGCATACGCAACACCATTTTCTTTCTCGATCCAGAAAGTATCAATACCATTGATCTTTGGAAGATGAGCAAAGTTATAGAACGGAGCAGGAGAAGATGTCGCCCATTCAAGGGTACGACCATCCCATGGATCGCCAGTCAAATCTAGACGTTGGTCACGTTGTAGGAAACCAACCACGATTTGCATGATGAAACATAGAATACCCAGTGCAACTAGAACCGCACCAAACATCGCGATATCTACATACGGGTCCCATTCTGGGTTGTCAAATGTATTCAAACGACGTGTCATACCCATGAAACCAAGGATATAAAGTGGCATGAATGCAAAATAGAAACCGAAGAACCAGAACCAGAACGCTGCTTTACCCCAAGTCTCATTCAGTCTCCAACCGAACATTTTCGGCCAGTAGAAGATGATACCTGCGAACATACCGAATACCACACCACCAATAATTACGTTATGGAAGTGAGCAATCAGGAATAAAGAGTTGTGTACCAGGAAGTCCGCTGGTGGAACTGCCATCAATACACCTGTTAAACCACCGATACCGAAAGTTACCAGGAAGCCTAGTGTCCATAGCATTGGAGTGGTGAAAACAATACGACCCTTGTACATGGTGAACAACCAAGAGAAGATCTTCACACCTGTAGGAATCGCAATAATCATGGTCATGATACCGAAGAACGCGTTAACGTTGGCACCTGCACCCATGGTAAAGAAGTGGTGAACCCATACAACGAATGACAATACTGTGATTGCTACTGTTGCATACACCATTGATTTGTAACCGAACAATGCTTTGCGCGAGAAAGTCGCAACAACTTCTGAGTAAATACCAAATGCTGGTAAGATCAGAATGTATACTTCTGGGTGACCCCAAGTCCAAATCAAGTTCACGTACAACATTGGACTACCGCCCAAATCATTGGTGAAGAAGTGGAAACCGAAGTAACGGTCAAGCGTTAACATTGCGATTGTTGCAGTCAACACCGGGAAAGCCGCAATAATCAATACTGCTGTACATAAAGATGTCCAGGTAAAGATTGGCATTTCCATAAGTTTCATGCCAGGCGCACGCATTTTGATGATGGTAACGAAGAAGTTAACACCCGTTAATAGCGTACCTAGACCTGAAATTTGCAGTGCCCAGATGTAGTAGTCCATACCTACGCCTGGAGAATATTCGATACCAGACAGTGGAGGGTATGCCATCCAACCTGTTGCAGCGAACTCACCTAACGCAAGTGAAACCATCATCAGACCCGCAGCGCCGGCGAATAACCAGAAGCTTAAAGAGTTTAATAATGGGAATGCAACGTCACGTGCACCGATTTGAAGCGGTACAGAGATGTTCATTAAACCAACTACAAGACCCATTGCCACGAAGAAGATCATGATCACGCCATGCGCGGTAAAGATCTGGTCGTAATGCTCAGGGTGTAGATAACCTTCGCCGCCACCTTTTGCAAGGAACTGCTGAAGACGCATCATGATCGCATCGGCGAAACCACGCAAAAGCATGATCACAGATACGAAGATATACATGATACCAATTTTTTTATGGTCTACAGATGTGAACCATTCGTTCCACAGGTAGCCCCATTTTTTGAAGTAGGTAATACCAGCAAAAACTGCGATACCACCCAGGATCATCATTGCAACAGTTGCCAATACGATTGGATCGTAAGGAATTGCATCTGGACCTAACTTACCTAAGAAGCTCATGTCTTATTCTCCTTGAGAAGCAGTCGCATGTTCACCAGCTACATGAGCTTCAGAAGCAGCCGCTTCGTGAGCAACAGCATCAGTCGCTGCAGCTTCTACAGGAGCTGAATGATCAGCACCGTGATAGTTACTCATATACTTGTGAATCACAGATTCAAACAAACCTTGCTCTACAGAAGAGTAGTAAGTCACAGGATGTGGCTTAGTAGGGTAAGGCTTCATTGCTTCAGCAGCAGCCTTCTCTTCAGGAGTTTCAGCTTTTGCAATAATCGCTTCGATCTGGTGTTTACCACGGTTGCCGTCACGTAAAGTTGCAAATTCAGCTTGGTCTAGAACAGTTTTTTGTACTGCATTAGGGTTAACTGAAGTACCGTTTCCTGCCTGAACAGCAGAAATCCATTCAGCGAATTGAGCATCAGTCACAGAATGTGCACGGAAGCGCATTTGTGAGAAGCCATAGCCTGAATAGTTTGAAGAGAAACCACGATAACCTTCAGCTGGACTAGTTTCATCAGCTAAGAAGTTAAGGTGAGTTTGCATACCTGCCATTGCATAAATCTGACCACTTAACGCCGGGATGAAGAACGAGTTCATCGTGAAGTTAGAGGTTAAACGAAGGCTTACCGGAGTTTGCTCTGGGAAACGTAATTCGTTAACAGTTGCAATGCCTTGCTCAGGATAGATGAAGATCCATTTAAATTGCTCAGCAATAACCTGAACAGTTAAAGGTGCTTTATCTGCTTCAATTGGACGGTATGGGTCATACTTGTGGGAACCCCACCAAGTTAACCAAGCTAAAATACCAATAATAATGACAGGGATACCCCATACCACAATTTCAATCGCAGTAGAGTGTGCCCATGTAGGTTTATAGTCTGCGTCTTTATTCGATGCACGATATTTCCAACCGAACCATAATGCCATGATGATTGATGGAATAACCACCAAAAGCATTAAGTAAATCGCAGTCATCATCAGGTTACTTTGACCTGCTGCAACTGGACCTTTAGAGTTCAGAAGTACCATATCACCACCACACCCGGTCAAGAGTGCAGTCATCGCAGATAAAGACAATACAGCTAAAATCGTTTGTCTCATTTTACAACCTCGGTGAAGAGTCCCATTCCCTAATTTAATATGGGATAGCGATTAAAGTGCACATGACAAAAAAGGCTGAATTTTACAAAACATCCTATTAATCACAATACACCGCTACGTTGTAGGGCATTATGCCTGAGATTCACGAACTAAGCTATATCTAGGGCGCTTTAAATGCCTGTAATAAAAACCGATTTTGCTGGTCTGGATTGGGGAGGATTTATGGGAATTTTATTTCAATTTCAAAGTTCTGTAATCAAAATGGGATGATATTCATCCCATTTTGTGTATTCCTGCACTATTGTTTCACAACTTGCGTTTTTGCGAGTTTATCGTGCAAGGTTTGACGTTTTTTGCCCAATCCGAAGGCCCAGTCAATAATTAAACTCAGTGGCATAAATACAATATTTAAAAATATGAAAAATACGCTACGAATAGTAAAGGCGCGCAACAGGCTGGTCTTTTCACCTGATTCTACATCTACAATTTTGATTTTCGTGAGCTTTTTACCAATACTTTGGCCTGATTTGGCAATCAGAAAGGCTTGAATGGCCAGCATGATAATCAAATAGACCGCTGTGGCAAGCCACGCCTGCTGAGAAAACATCTCAAACATTTGAGTCTGTAATTGCTGAGCCATTGCAGGATCTGCATCGCTACTCAGCACAACATTCATGAATTCTTCATTCAGTTGAGCAAACCGGGTTTCCTGTTCAGGCGTAAAAAAAGCAGTCAAAATGAAGGTTGCTGGTAGCCACAGTAATACGTCTACAATTTTGGCCAGGATACGGCTTGGAATACTGGCAAGTTCATTTTTTTGAGTTGCTGTTTGAGTATGAGGCTGTGAGTAGGCCGAAGTCGTTGGTTGGCTATTCTGGAATACCGGCGTTTCAGGTGTGACTGCTGGAGCGACATAACCTTCGGGTTGATATACCGATTTTCCTTGGGTAAGTTCACCTAAGGCTTTCCACTCGGTCATGCCTTGATGCCATGCCAGGTCAGTCAGCATGACTTGTTGATTCGCCAGCATCTGATTCAATTGCTCGAGCGTATATGGACCAGCTTGTTGATTGTTTCGGGCCAAGTAAATCTGCATATAGACTGAATCTCAATATATAAATGTGAACTGATAATAGCTTTGATCAAGATTGTATTGAATTCTGTTTTGAAAACAAACATCCTCTCATCGTAAGATATAGATTAATTGAGGATTTTCAATCATATTTGTCATTAAAAATGAGCCCATACAAAATTGCAAGGATCTGCATTCTTAAAAATATCTTCCTGAACATTCGATGGTTATTTATTATTATTGCCATTTTGATATGACTTTACTGTTGGTATTTGTTTGTCATTACAGTCTTTATGTGTTGATAAGCGTTGATTTAATTATATTTATAAATTCAATTGTTTAGCTTGTGATTGGGTCTTTAGTTATCAATTTTCAAACAATAAATCATAATATCTATCTCATAAAAAAGACCCTATCAAAGGGTCTTTTTTATTCACAATTGCTTATGCTTTTTGCACTTTTTCTTCAGCCAGGAAGAACCAAGTTTCAAGTACCGAGTCTGGGTTTAAAGACACAGAGTCGATACCTTGTTCCATTAACCATTGTGCAAGATCTGGATGATCAGAAGGACCTTGACCACAAATACCGACATATTTGCCAGCTTTACGACATGCTTGAATTGCAAGAGAAAGCAACGCCTTAACTGCAGGGTCGCGCTCATCAAATAGGTGAGAGACAATACCCGAGTCACGGTCAAGACCAAGCGTTAATTGTGTCAAGTCGTTTGAACCAATAGAGAAACCATCGAAATGTTCAAGGAACTGATCTGCCAATAAAGCATTGGTTGGAAGTTCACACATCATGATCACTTTAAGGCCGTTTTCACCGCGCTTAAGACCATTTAATGCAAGAAGTTCAATTACACGTTTCGCTTCAGCAACAGTACGAACAAATGGAATCATGATCTGGATATTGGTTAAACCCATTTCATCACGTGCCTTTTTCAATGCACGACATTCAAGTTCGAAGCAATCACGAAAGTTATCAGAAACGTAGCGACTTGCACCACGGAAACCTAGCATCGGGTTTTCTTCTTCTGGCTCGTATAACTTACCACCGATCAAGTTTGCATATTCGTTAGACTTGAAGTCTGACATACGAACAATGACTGGCTTGTCTGCAAATGCAGCAGCAAGTGTCGAGATACCTTCAACCAGTTTCTCTACATAGAATTCAATTGGAGATGCATAACCTGCAGTACGCGCCATGACTGCTGCACGTGTTTCACGTGGAAGGCTGTCAATATTGATTAATGCTTTCGGGTGAACACCAATCATACGGTTAATAATGAATTCAAGACGCGCCAGACCAATACCTGCGTTTGGAATTTGAGCAAAGTCAAATGCACGATCCGGGTTACCCACGTTCATCATTACTTTAAATGGAAGAGCAGGCATAGACTCAATTGAATTCTTTTGAATTTCAAAATCTAGTGCGCCTTCATAGATAAAGCCAGTATCACCTTCAGCACAAGACACAGTCACTTCCTGACCGTCTACAAGAACTTCAGTTGCATTACCACAACCCACGATTGCAGGAACACCAAGCTCACGTGCAATAATTGCTGCGTGACAAGTACGACCACCACGGTTTGTTACAATCGCAGCTGCACGTTTCATGACTGGTTCCCAATCCGGGTCAGTCATATCAGATACAAGAACATCACCGTCTTGTACTTTGTCCATTTCTTTAATAGACGTCACAATGCGGACTTTACCAGAACCAATGCGTTGACCGATTGAACGGCCTTCACAGATCACAGTACCGCGTTGTTTCAACAGGTAGCGTTCCATGGTGCCGACATTTTCACGGCTTTTTACAGTTTCAGGACGCGCCTGAACGATGTAAATCTTGCCATCATCGCCATCTTTTGCCCACTCGATGTCCATTGGTGCACCGTAGTGGTTTTCAATGATCAGCGCTTGTTTAGCAAGTTCTTGTAATTCTTGGTCGTTTAAAGCGAACTGTTGGCGTTCAGCTTTTTCAACATCCACGACAACGACAGATTTACCTGCAGATGCTTCTTCACCATAAATCATTTTCTGGTGCTTAGAACCCAGGTTGCGACGAAGGATCGCGTGTCGGCCTGCATTTAAAAGCGGTTTAGAAATATAGAATTCGTCCGGGTTAACTGCACCTTGAACGACCATTTCACCCAAACCATAAGATGCAGTAATGAATACTGCATCACGGAAGCCTGATTCAGTATCTAGCGTAAACATCACACCTGCAGCGCCAGTTTCTGAACGAACCATGCGTTGTACACCAGCAGACAGGGCAACTACATCATGGGCAAAGTTTTGGTGTACACGGTATGAGATTGCGCGGTCGTTGTACAAAGATGCAAACACTTCTTTGATTGCGATCAGAACGTTATCGATACCACGAATATTCAAGAAAGTTTCTTGCTGGCCAGCAAAAGAAGCATCCGGCAAATCTTCTGCAGTTGCAGAAGAACGAACGGCAACCGCGATGTCAGGGTTGCCGTTAGAAAGTTCTGCAAATGCTGTACGAACTTCTTGTTCTAATGCAGGCGTAAGTGGAGTATCCACAATCCATTGACGAATTTTTGCGCCAGTTTCAGCGAGTGCATTCACATCATCAACATTGAGTACAGCAAGCTCTGCATTGATTTTAGCGTTTAGGCCACTTTGCTCGAGAAATTCACGGTAGGCATCGGCAGTCGTTGCGAAACCACCTGGCACAGATACACCAGCATTTGATAAGTGGCTGATCATTTCGCCTAGTGATGAGTTTTTCCCACCGACCAGCTCAACGTCGTGCTTCCCTAATTTTTCCAGACCAATTACGCGCGCTTCCAAAGTTGTTACTCCACTTTTGCAGTATTAATCACTATCTCGGCATGAGAGTATAGCAAATCATCTAGGTTTTTGATTTTACTAAGCGACAGTCATGTAAGATCGGTTTACTATAAAGATTATATAGCACTAAGACAAATGTTGGAGGAGAATTTTAATGTCGGAAGGTAAACAAATTCAGCGTAGTGTTTTCTTTATTTCAGATGGTACCGCCATCACCGCTGAAACCCTTGGACACTCGCTGTTAGCGCAGTTTCCGCATGTGAAATTTGACATTCATATTATTCCTTACATTAGTTCCGAAGAAGCGGCTACAAATGTGGTGGCAGAGATCAATGCAAGAGCTCAAATCGACGGTGAAAAACCGCTGGTATTTGATACCCTAGTTGATCCCTATGTGCGCGACATTATTAATACTGCAAATGCAGTAAATCTCGATGTATTTGAAGGGCTTATTAGTAAGTTGGCTGATGAATTAGGCACGATTCCTACAACTTTAGTCGGGCAGACCCACGCGGTGACCGACTCTGAGTCTTATAAGGCCCGTATTGATGCTGTTCATTTTGCTTTAGATAACGACGACGGCGCACGTACCCGTCATTATGATAAAGCTGACCTGATCCTGATTGGTGTATCGCGGTCAGGTAAAACCCCGACCTCTATTTATCTGTCTTTGCAGTTCGGTATTCGCGTGGCGAACTATCCACTGACTGAAGAAGATTTGGATGATAACCGACTGCCAGCCGTGCTGCGACCGCATAAAAACAAGCTGTTTGGCCTGATGATTGATGCGGAACGCCTTGTGGCCATTCGTTCTGAGCGTAAGGCCAATAGCCGTTATGCCAGCTTTAGTCAGTGTCAGATGGAGTTGCGTGCGATTGAAGGAATTTATATTTCGGAAGGCATCAAGTACCTGAATGTGTCTGAAATGTCGATTGAAGAAATCTCAACACGTGTGTTGCAAATGACCGGTTTAAAACGTCGAATCGGTTAAGAAACCAGCCAGAGCCAAACTGCGGTTTGGCTTTGATTTATAGCTAAAAATTACAAGTAAGCATTGATTAATCGAAATAATGTATGAATTTTATAATTCTAAGAAAATACCAACTATCATATTCTGAAATATAAAAGAGTCTTCTTTGCTCATTCTGTTGAATAAATCATCATGTCGGTTCTTGATACGTAAATAAAAATCTCATTATCAGCTTACCAATTTTTTATTTTTACTGTTCAGTACGAGTTATTTTTCTGCTAAATAAGTATGAATAATGATAGCGACTGGATGCTGCTCACCATTGATACAATGAATCGTATTTTCCGAAATTTTCAGAATCGGCCAGGTAATCAGCTGGCAATTTTCACGTTGTAGAGCAGCATAATAATGATCTGATTTCAGATAAATTTTACGTGAAGATGCAAGATTTGGCATTAACTGGCGTCTTAGCCACAAATTCTGCACCTGATTTTCTAAAAACCGCAGAGAGAGTAGACTTTTAATGCGGTTGTTAAATAAGCGACGATTTTTACCAATTAGTGGATGATTAATAATCCGTTGCAGAATTCGGTCGGAACCAGGCAATACAAAAGCGGGATTAATCTGGAAAACTTTCACCGAACGGGCATATTGACTGATTTTATCCAGCTGGCTCACGGTAAACTGATCCGTGCCAATAATCGCAATATCTTTATCTGCATAATCCAATTCTAACAGTTCGGAAGAGGGCACTTTAATTCCATTAAACTGCTGAAAATGTTCGGGGCGATTTTCAAAAATACCAGCGTGTGGATCCTGCTTGGTAGACATTAGAATTCCTTGAATTTATTTAATAATTAATTTTCTTTGTATGAGATATAAACAAAAACTCAAGCCAGGGTAAAGTGAAAAATTTAACTTAGACAGTCATCTATTTGACCAAAATATAAAATCTGATTTTGTTGAGGCTGAATGGGTTTACAGGCGATCCAAAAAGAATGAATTTTAACTTGCTGAGATGGATGAAAGAAATGAAGTGTTCGTTCAAAGAAGAGGCTGTTTAATGGAGGAGGTCGATAGAAATGATTTTACTGGGATGTTTCTTTTAGTCATTTATCTTTAAAGGTGAAAAAACATCTACCCATTGCTGAGAATAGGTAGATGCAGCTTTCATTTACAGACCGTTTTTAATTTGCATCAACAGCTCAAAGTTGTGCAGACGTTTGTCAGTGTCATAGATGTCACAAGTAAAGATAAACTCATCCACATCATATTTGGCTAAAAGCGATTCTAGCCCAGCTTTAACGGTTTCTTTGGAGCCGACCTGAGCCATGGCAAAGAAATTATCGACTGACATTTTTTCCGGCGGCGACCACAGACCTTCCATCGAATCAATTGGTGCTTTAAGTTTTAGGCTTTGCCCACGAATCAGTGATAAAACCCGCTGATAGGCACTAGTCACCAGATATTCTGCTTCTTCATTGGTATCTGCGACACAGGTCGGTACGCCCATCGATACATAAGGACGATCGAGATATTCAGACGGTTCAAAGTTTTCACGATATAATTGAATGGCCTGACCCAGCATACGCGGGGCAAAATGCGAAGCGAAGGAATAAGGTAGGCCGAGTTTTGCTGCCAATTGCGCACTAAACAGACTGGACCCTAATAACCATACAGGTACATGCGTGCTTTGACCCGGCGTTGCCACAATACGCTGTCCTGGAATTGGATCTTTAAAATATTGCAGAATTTCCAGAACATCCTGCGGAAATTGATCTTCGGTTTCCTGACGGCCACGACGCAGGGCACGCATGGTCATTTGATCTGTACCGGGTGCGCGGCCCAGACCCAGTTCAATACGATCCGGATAGAGCGTTGCCAAGGTGCCGAACTGTTCTGCTACTACTAGTGGAGCATGATTCGGCAGCATAATTCCACCAGAGCCTAAAGTTAGGGTTTTGGTATTCGCCAGTAAATAGCCTAAGAGAACTGCGGTTGCTGAACTGGCAATGCCATCCATATTATGATGTTCTGCCAGCCACATCCGGCGATAACCCAATTTTTCTGCTGCTTGGGCAAGTTCCAGCGCATGGTTTAGCGCGAATTGAATAGTCTTGTCGTCACGAACAGGAACCAGTTCGAGTATAGAGAACTGGGTATCGTTAAGCGTACGCATAGTATTACTCTTAAATAGACATCTCTAAAAGCATACGACTTTAGAGAGTATTTGTATATCGAAAAAAATCGATATAAGTGTAAACTAACAGATAAAGATAAAAAATAAAGGCAAAAAAATAAGCATCCGAAGATGCTTATAAAGGAGGAAAGAATAAGCGGAGAGAATCTTAACGACGACGGTTGTTATAACGATAATCGTTATAGCGGTAGTTACGAGAAGAATTATAGCGACGTTCGTTGCGGTCATCATAACGACGGTCTTCGCTGACTTTCTTACCTAAAGCTGAACCACCTGCTGAACCCAGTGCCGCACCGATGTAACCACCGTTGGTGCCTGCCATATTTCGGCCAACTGCATAACCTGCACCGCCACCTAAAGCACCACCGATAATCGCACCATTACGGTCACGTTTATTTGCAGCTACTGCGGCACCTGCACCGCCACCAATCGCTGAACCGATTGTTGCGCCAGTGGTACCACCCATTTTATTACCTACTGCGGCACCAACAACACCACCTAGTGCAGAAGCTAAGGCTGTATTGGTTGTATTGCCTGCATTGGCAGCTGTCATACCCATGGCTGAGGTTGCTACGACAGCGATCATTAGAGATTTATAGTTCATGAGGACACCTTTTATATATCTAGCTATATTTTGTTGATGAGATAAATTTAATCTAGCAAGCGCCAAACAGCATGGAGGCAATGTTGGCGAATTGTGATTTTTATCTCCTTAATTGATTCATGATGTGGACAGGATAATTCCATGTATTACTTGAAATTTCATGTTATGAAACAGTAATAAAAAAAAGCACCAAAAGGTGCTTTTCATGTTAAATGTAGCGTCTGGTCTAAACAGCCTGAGCACAAATTAACGGTAACGTTTTTTCCAGTGTTTAGAGCGTTTTTCAGCTGCTTTATCTTTGGCAATCTTGTTACCTAGTGCAGCACCACCGGCAGCACCTAAAGCTGAACCGATATAACCGCCGTTAGTACCGCCCATATTTTTACCTACGGTATAACCTGCACCGCCACCTAGGGCACCACCAATGGCAGATTCAGTACGGTTTTTCTTGCTGCTTGCAACTGCTGCGCCGCCAGCACCACCTAAAGCAGCACCAATGGTTGCGCCGGTATTACCACCCATGTTTTTACCTAATGCTGTACCTGCAACACTACCTAAAGCACTTGCTGCTGCAACACGCGCTGTACTGTCGGCATGTGCGTTTACGGTCATCATTGAACCAGCAGCTAAAACTGTACTCATTAAAAGTGCGTTGAGTTTCATGTTATCACTCCGTGTCCATCTACAGGACTGTAGTTATTTCGATGCGGAAAATGTAACAAATCATGCCCAAAACAATATGAAGATGTTTCTTCATAATTCCCTGCTTTATTTGGCGAATTGTAAAATCGGCAAGAAATTAAGAATAAGATCGACTATAAAAAAGTCAATTCCACTGTTTTTAATCATATTTGTTAACAAATGCTGTAGAGCACGAATGATAGCAACGCGGACTTACTCAATAATGATGTTCATTAGAAGCCAGAGTCGTTAAACTAGGCGCAATTTTTTGATTTCGCTGTGCTAAATCGGTTTTTAGTCGCAGCCTATGTTTGAGATTTTTTAGAAAATGAAAGAATCGTTACGTTTACGATTAGACCAACTCTCTGACCGCCATGAAGAATTGACCGCATTACTGGCTGATGTTGAAGTCATTTCTGATAATAAGCGCTTCCGTCAATTGTCACGTGAGCATAATGACTTAACAGAAATCACCAATGTCTGGACCAAGTACAGACAGGCTGAAGAAGACATTGAAACAGCTCAGGCCATGCTGTCAGATCCGGACTTTAAGGAAATGGCGCAGGAAGAAATTAAAGAGAATAAAGCTTTAATTGAATCGCTTGAAGCAGACCTGAACATCTTGATGATTCCGAAAGATCCGAATGATGCCAACTCGGCTTATCTTGAGATTCGTGCCGGAACCGGCGGCGATGAAGCTGCGATTTTCTCAGGCGATTTATTTCGTATGTATAGTAAATATGCGGAAAACCAAGGCTGGCGTATTGAAATCCTCTCTGAAAATGAAGGCGAACATGGTGGCTATAAAGAAGTCATCTGCCTGATTAATGGTGACGGGGTTTACGGTCGTCTAAAATTTGAAAGTGGTGCGCATCGTGTACAGCGTGTACCAGCGACCGAATCACAAGGCCGTGTGCATACCTCAGCATGTACCGTTGCGATTCTTCCTGAAATTGATGTCGATACCTCGGTTGAAATCAACTCATCTGATTTGCGCATTGATACCTATCGTGCTTCAGGTGCAGGTGGTCAGCATGTTAACAAAACCGATTCTGCAGTACGTATTACTCATATTCCAACCGGCACCGTAGTGGAGTGTCAGGAAGAGCGTTCACAGCATAAGAACAAGGCCAAAGCGATGGCACTGCTGGTATCACGTTTGGAAAATGCCAAACGTGCAGCAGCAGATGCAGCAACCTCGGAAATGCGTCGTGACCTGGTGGGATCGGGGGATCGTTCAGAACGTATCCGTACCTATAACTATCCGCAAGGTCGTATGACAGATCACCGCATTAACCTGACTTTATACAAGCTGGATGCCGTGATGGAAGGTGATTTGACTGAATTGCTGGACAGCCTGCATCGCGAATATCAGGCGGATCAATTGGCCATGCTTGCACAGCAGAATGGTGGATAATGAATATTTTACAAGCCTTGGCTTTACGCGGCGAAGCTGAAAGTTACGAACGTCAGGAAAATGCCTGGTTACTGGAACACATCACCAAGATTGATTCATTTGATCTGCTGATAAAAAAGGATCAGGAGTTAACGCCGGAACAGGAACAGGCGTATAAAGACGGATTGGCGCGTATTGCTGCCGGTGAGCCTTTGGCTTATGTCACTGGTTCACAGCCATTCTGGACTTTAGACCTCAAAGTGACCAAAGATACCTTGGTGCCACGTCCGGATACTGAAGTGCTGGTTGAGACTGTGTTGAAATTGGATCTGCCTGATGATGCCCGTGTGGTGGATTTGGGTACAGGTACTGGTGCAATTGCCTTATCACTGGCATCTGAACGTTCTAACTGGACACTAACCGCTTCCGATATCTACGAGCCTACGCTTGAGGTGGCGAAATATAATGCGGAACAACATGATATTGAGAATGTGGAATTTGTTCTGGGTTCATGGTTGAAACCATTTGGCCGTCAATTCTTTGATGCCATTGTATCGAATCCACCTTATATCGATGCTGATGATGTGCATATGCAGAATCTGGCGACTGAACCGGAACGTGCGCTGGTGGCAGATAAAAAGGGGCTGGCCGATATTGAAATGATTATTCTGCAAGCCAAGAAGCATTTGACTGTCAATGGTTGGGTGGTGCTTGAGCATGGTTATGATCAGGCAGACGCCGTACAACATCTATTTAAACAGGCGGGTTATAAGCAAGTCCGCACGGTTAAAGATTATGGCGGGAATGATCGCGTAACTTTGGGTCAATGGCCACATTAATCTGTCATCTATCTTTATAAAAAAGCGACCGATGTGGTCGCTTTTTTATTGGATTTTTTCTTTATAAATTCCTGACTGCATCTGAAACCTTAAGTATTTTGAATGATATGACGCCAACGCAGTATAACTAAAAACAAAAAAGCGATGCCAGAGCACCGCTTTCGAGGAATACTTAAAAAAGAATTACATTGGATAGTCTTGTAGACAGTCATAGACTTCTACCTGATCCAAACTGCCAGTTTCCATTGCCAGACAAAGTGCCACAACTTTCAAAGTGTCTGCCAGAGATCTTTCATCTTTCAAGGCAATACCTTGTTGTAATTCATTGATACGTTCTGCCGGAATTTCAAGGGCCTGAGCCGCTTCCACAGCATCTATCTGATTAAAGAAGTGCAGAATTGCATCTTTCAGTTCTGCATCCGATGCATTTAAAATCCCTTGATTCAACTGTTCTGTAATGAGATCAGTCGAAGAAAATAAAGCTTTAGAGAAGTTTTGGACAAGATTTTGCCCAAGCACATCAGTCATCTTTAACATGGAGATACCTTCAACTAGAAAGGAAAATGGAGAGTACAGCCAATAGCAAAAGTGCTATAAATTGAGTGAAAAATAATCTATTTCCGGGTGAATTGCAAAGCTTTCTGGGTGACTGTGTAGTCCTGCTAATATATATTTTAGGGCTTGAAATATATAATCATAATAAAAATAAATGTTTAGAATCCAAGTATTTTTTCGGTAATATTTTTAAAGTCTAATTTTATATAAATTATCTAATATTATTTTGTCGATACGCACCTGGACTGACGCCAGTCCACTTTTTGAATGCACGATGAAATGCACTGGATTCCTGAAAGTTAAGCTGATCGCTGATCTCTTGTAAACTTTGTTCAGTACGGGTCAGTAATTCAATTGCGGTATCCCGGCGTATCTCATTTTTTAATTGCTGATAGCTGACACCTTCACTTTTTAAACGCCGTTGCATGGTGGCTTCAGACATATTCATTTTTAAGGCTAGTTCATTCAGTTCCAGCCATTCTGCCGGCGAAACCTGTAGCAATTTTCGGCGAATCTGGGTGCTCAAGGCATAGGGGTTTTTAAAACGCACCAATAAATTTTGTGGTGTTTGCTGAATAAACTGATACCAAGACTGAGTATCCTGTTTAATCGGCAGTTGCAGATAGCTGGCATCAAATTGCACGTAATTTTCGCTGGCCTGATATTCAATCTGTTCACAGAATCGAACTTTGTAATCAAAATCATTCAGTGGTGCTGCACATTTCAATTGAATCTGATTAAGCAAAATCCGTTGTCCACTTAACCAGCAGATCAGGGTATGAATCAGCATCAGATAAGTCGCATAACTAAACATGCGTTTGGTTGTTTTTAAATCATAAATCACGATATAGGCATAGTGTTCCTCAACCATGAGCGTGCTTTGCAGGTCGTCCAAAACCAAGTTGAGAAATTGCAGAATGTTTTGCAGCGCTTTTTCCAGTGTATCTGCCTGCATAACCATTTTCGAAAGCAATTTAAAACTGCCACGACGCATGGCATGGCTGTCCATGCCAAAAAATTCGTCATTCATGCTGTCTGCAAGCACAGTCCATAATTGGGCAAATTGGCTGACCGACACGCGTGCCTTGGGAGCATTTAATACTTCTGCTGGGATATTGGCTTTTTTCAAAATGGCAGGGATATCAAATTGCAGCCGTTTGGCATCCAGCAATGCTTCGTTCACCAGGTCAATCGAGATGGTGCCTTTGCTATATTCCAGTGCAGGCTTATACATATTCAGTCTGACATCCTTGTTTTCATTGTTCAAATACATCATGCAAGATGCAATATTTGGAAATTGTACAGAATAAAAACTCTGTTTACTCTGCATATTAAGTCGTATCTGAAATAGAAAAATCGCTAGGAAATAAACATGAACATTCAGGGAAAAGTTATTGTGATCACTGGTGGTGCCTCAGGTTTGGGTGCAGCTACAGCGACTCATTTGGTTGAACACGGTGCTAAAGTGATTCTGGTCGATATGAATCAGGAGCGGGGTGAAGTACTACAGCAGCAACTGGGTTCACAGTCTGAGTTTGTACAGCTTGATGTTACCGATGAACAAGCCGTTGAAAGTTTCTTCGCTCATGTTGAAAGTACGTATGGTCAACTGAATGGTCTGATCAACTGTGCCGGGATTGCACCGTCTGCCAAAGTATTGGGACGAAACGGCATCCATGAATTGACAATGTTCCAAAAAGTGCTGAATATTAATGTAAACGGTACTTTTAATATGTTGCGTCATGCGGCGGCTTTAATTGCAAAATATGAGCTGCAAGCCGGTGAAGAAGAACGTGGGGTGATTGTGAATACTGCCTCTGTGGCTGCTTATGATGGTCAGATTGGCCAGACTGCTTATGCTGCTTCAAAAGGTGCAGTCGTCGCAATGACCTTACCTTTGGCACGTGAACTGGCTCGTGAGGCAATTCGTGTCATGACTATCGCGCCGGGCATTATGGAAACTCCGATGCTGAAAGGCATGCCGCAAAATGTCCAGGATGCTTTGGGGCAAATGGTGCCATTTCCATCGCGTCTGGCCAAACCACAGGAATTTGCCCAGCTGGTGGGACATATCTTTGAAAATGGTTATTTGAATGGTGAAGTGATTCGTCTAGATGGTGCAATCCGTATGGCGCCAAAATAATTTTTTAAATAAACACATTTTCTCTGATTCATCAAAATGGCAATGACGTATCAGGGAAAGTTGCATGCTGAATTTGCCGAATATATCCAGAAAGCATCACATTTCTGGCAGTTAAAAAGTCCTTGCTAATGCTGGATAGAAAAAAATAAAGAAGGGAAATACCCGTGATTTTAAATGATGAACAAAAAATGATTCAGGACATGATGCGTAACTATTCGCAGCAGAAACTGAAACCGACGGCGGCCTTACGCGACAAAACGGCACAATTTCCAGCACAAGAACTTAAAGAGCTTGGTGAGCTTGGTGCATTGGGTATGACAGTGGCTGAAGAATGGGGTGGTGCAGGTCTGGATTATGTATCATTGGTTTTGGCGCTAGAGGAAATTGCCGCAGGAGATGGTGCAATCTCGACGATTATCAGTGTGCAGAATTCTTTGCCTTGCGGCATTACCCAGCGTTATGGCACTGAAGCACAAAAACAGCAGTATTTAACTAAGCTGGCGACAGGTGAATGGCTTGGCTGTTTCTGTTTGACAGAACCTCAGGCCGGTTCGGATGCCAGTTCGCTGGAGTGTAAAGCCGAACGTGATGGTGATGAATGGGTGCTAAATGGCACCAAGCAGTTTATCACGACAGGTAAACACGCACAGATTGCACTAGTCTTTGCTGTGACTGATAAATCTGCAGGGAAAAAGGGTATTTCATGCTTTCTGGTGCCGACCGATGCACCGGGTTATATCGTGTCACGCCTAGAAGAGAAAATGGGTCAGCATTGTTCGGATACCGCGACCATCGTTCTGGATAACTGCCGGATTCCGGCTGCCAACCTGCTGGGCCAGGAAGGTGAAGGCTATAAAATTGCCTTGTCGAATCTTGAATCGGGTCGGATCGGCATTGCAGCACAATCAGTCGGTATGGCGCGGGCTGCACTAGATGCTGCAGTGGAATATGCCAATGAACGCAAAGCCTTTGGTGTGGAAATTGTGCAGCATCAGGCTGTGGCGTTCAGGCTTGCAGATATGGCGACCCAAATTGAAGCCGCACGTCAGCTTGTCTTGCATGCTGCAACGTTAAAAGATGCAGGCTTGGCGTGTTTAAAAGAAGCATCGATGGCAAAGCTGTTTGCATCGACCATTGCAGAGCGAGTCTGTTCAGATGCGATCCAGATTCATGGTGGCTACGGTTATGTCTCTGATTTTCCGGTTGAGCGTATCTATCGTGATGTGCGAGTGAGCCAGATTTATGAAGGTGCATCAGATATTCAACGACTGGTGATTGCACGTGAAGTGTGTCAACGCTGATTGTTAAATTAAAAAAAACAGACTTTGATTAATGTTCAAATTCTGTACTTACATGGATGGATATGGAAATTGCAGGATTCAACTGAACATGATGATCTAAAGACATACAGTGCGAATAATCGAAAAATAAGCTTTATTCATGTTCTAGCCATAGGGCATGAATGCAGATTTGAGAAAGTATGCTGATGGAATCAGCAGGAACAACAAATACAAATGGACAAACTCAGGCAAGGTCGCCTGAAAACTACAACAGGAAAGAGGTTGTCGTCATGAAGACACTAGAACAGGCATATGCTGATTTTAATTTTGAAAATATGGTTCAGGAACATCTGGTTGGAAACGCAGAGAACATCAATGCGTATACCGAATGCTGTGGTCGCTACCTGGGTCAAAACCGAACTGCACTGATCTGGGAAGGCAAAAACGGAGACGCAGAGCAGTGGACCTTTGAACAGCTGGCCGTGGCTTCAGGGCAGTTGGCCAATTATATGCATTCTCTGGGTTTAAAGGCCGGCGACTGTATTGCAGGGTTACTGCCAAGAACGCCAGCACTCTTAATTACCATATTGGCCACCTGGCGGATCGGTGCCATATACCAACCTTTATTTACTGCTTTTGAAAGTAAAGCCATTGAACATCGCATCAGTACCGCTGGCACCCAGTTGATTGTTACTGATGAAGAGCAGCGACTGAAACTCCATGATCTCAATGTCCCGAATATTCTGACTGTGCATCAGGCAGCGGCAGATGACTATCAAGATGCGGATTTCTGGACAGCCTTACAGCAACAACCGGAAGAGTTTGAACCGGTAAATTGCCAGTTTAATGATGTCTTCCTGATGATGTTTACTTCAGGCACCACAGGCTTGGCGAAATCGGTTCCTGTGCCTTTAAAAGCCTTGTTGGCCTTTAAGGGTTATATGCTGCACGCTGTAGATCTGCGAGATGAAGATTCCTTCTGGAATCTGGCAGATCCGGGCTGGGCGTATGGACTGTATTATGGTATTGCAGGGCCGTTGAGTTTAGGGCACAGCATCATCATGGATGAACGTGGATTCAGTGTCGATAACGCCATACAAATCATTCAAAAATATCAGGTCAGCAACCTGACCGGCTCGCCAACCGCATTCCGTATGTTCTTTGGCTTTAAAGAAAAATTTGATGCAGGTATCAGTTCGCATTTACGCGTGGTAAGCAGTGCAGGTGAGCCGCTCACGCCTGAAGTGATTCAGTGGTTCAATCATGATTTAAATGTGAATATCTATGATCAATATGGACAGACTGAACTGGGTATGGTGATCGCCAATCATCATGGCCTGGAGCATTATAAAAAAGTCGGTTCAGCTGGTTTTGCCATTCCTGGGCATCGTTTTGCTGTATTGAACAAAGAACATCAGGAAGTAGAAAAAGGCGGTATTGGAACACTTGCTATCGACTGTTCAGCTTCACCTTTGATGTGGTTTGAAGGCTATGCAGGGCATAACCGCAAGTCATTTGTCGGGCAGTATTATCTCACTGGTGATACCGTGAAGCTGAATGAATATGGCGGTATTGATTTTATTGGGCGTGCAGACGATGTCATTACAACCTCGGGCTATCGGGTTGGGCCTTTTGATGTAGAAAGTACCTTGCTTGAATGTGAGGAAGTGCTTGAATCCGCAGTCGTTGGAAAGCCAGATCCAGAACGAACAGAAATTGTGAAAGCCTTTGTAGTGCTTAAATCGGCTTATCCTGCTACTGAAGATTTAATGTTGAAACTGCAAAGTTATGTACGTTCACGCTTATCCAAACATGCCTATCCGAAAGAGATTGAGTTTGTAGAAGCTTTGCCTAAAACATCGAGCGGCAAAATTCAGCGCAATTTACTCAAACAGCAGGAAATAGCCAAAGTCCAAGAGATGAAGCGAGTCAGTTAATTTAGTTAGTTAGTTTCTCAAATTAGTTTTTTGATTGAATGCTAAAAGGTTGCCATGGCAGCCTTTTGGTTTTTTAGGAAATAAATCTTCTACTTAAATTTTAGTCAGATATTGAGCTGATTTTCCCAAGCTTATATTTTTAAGAGAGCAGATTAAGGCAAGCAAAAATTATAATTTTTTATGTCATTACAGTGGAATTACATTGATATTTAAAATTAAATATATCAAAAAATTAGCCTCTTAATTTCAAGAGGCTAAATCTCATTCATTACCAGATATTACTTTGTAGATTCACTTTTTGATGTTCTGCATGCGGTTCGCCCGCTTCACCAGTTACGCCGCCTTTTAAGGCTTTAAAAAGCTGGGTGACTTTGTTGTCTGTCACATTCCAATATTCTGCGCTGATTGCTTCAGCAATCAATACCCGTACGGTAGGATCATCTTTGCCTTCAAACCAGTTTTCAGCCCACGGATTCCACAACTGTTCAATCAGAATGCGGTCAGTACTGATCTGGGCATGAGCACTGATCGACACATAGATACCATCTGATGGTTTTGCAAAAGACAGACCAATCTGACCACGGCCTGTTTCTGTTGCTTTGACCAGATCATTGGTGTTACGCAGGATGAAATATAAGTTTTGACGTTCATTCATCTGCTCGGAGTTCAGCATGGTCATCGGCTGGGAGTGTATTTCATGTGTGTCGGTTAAATGGCTGATCATGGTGTAACGAACATCCTTGATCAATTCCCATAATTTTTCACGATTATCATGTTGAGTATTGTTATGCTCGGTCATGTATGTTCTCCATACGATTTTATGAAAGCTGAAAAGATTGCTTGGTATTTTCAGATTAATCATATTTAGAGACAGATGCCTTAGGTCTCACTGAACTCATACATTTTCATACTCAAATATAGGCAGAGACTACAGAATTGCTAAACAAGACAGCTCGATTTACAGGGAAATTTAATAACAAAGATTTTAAAAACTTCAGGTCTGACACCTTTTATAAGTTAGAAAAAGCTGTTTGCCGGAACCATTGAATTGAGGTGATTCAAAAAATCTTGCCAAGCCATAGCCGCTGCATCTTGATACCGAGCGTTTAGCTGATATGCTATTTGCCATCAACGATGGCCGAACCATTTATTGATGTGCTGTGAATTGAATGTGAGATTGATATTCCAGAGATTTATCAGTCCTTAAAAAATTCAGTAAAGCTAATTTTTGCGATCATTGTTAAAAATTTTCGAAACAAGGAAAGACGTTGTCTACATTTAACATGGATGCCATATCCCCAGAATTCGAACTCACCGATGCTGAACTGCATCTGTATAGCCGTCAGATTCTTCTGGATGGCTGGGATATTGACGCTCAAGAACGGTTAAAATTTTCTAATGTCTGCATTATTGGTTGTGGCGGGATAGGCTGTGCACTGGCAGAACTTCTGGCACGTGCAGGTGTGGGAAAAATTACCCTGATCGATCCGGATACCATCGAGATGAGTAATTTACAGCGACAACTGGCATTTATACCGCAGGATATTGGATTTTATAAGGCAGAAACGCTGGCCAAAAGACTGAGTCAGGTTAATCCGAACCTACAAGTTGAATATGTGAATCAGGCCTTAACGGCTGAAAATGTAGTAAGTGTGATTGAGCATCAGGATCTGGTATTGGATGGCTGTGATCAGTTTGCCACACGTTATCTGGTCAATCATATTTGCGTGGAGCTGAATGTGCCCTTATTGAGTGCTTCTGCGATTGGCTTGCAAGGTCAGCTATTTATGGTCGAAGGGGATTCCGCCTGTTATGCTTGCCTGTTCCCGCCAGAAAATCAGGCCGATGAAAGTCTGCGCTGTGCAGATTCCGGTGTACTGGCGACCACACCGAATGTGATGGCCAGCTTGCAGGCACATCATGCCTTGTTATATCTGGGATTAGGTCAGATACCACTTCGACAAAAACTGTTGTTGTGGGACGGACTGAGTTTTAAGCAGCGGATTCTCGCTTTCGAAAAAGATACAGATTGCCTGATCTGTCAGGCAAGATAAGCCTGCAAAGTCCAATTTTTTTGCTACACTGCGTTTAATTAATTTTTCCTAAGACATTATGAAAAACAATATCTGGTTAGATGGAATACGTTCAGTTGCCCGTATGGGAGAAACAGCAGTCGTTGCGGCAAAGGCGGGCTTTAAATATGCTACTGAAAAGCCGAGCAATGCCAAACTGATGCGTGAAACTTTTGAATCCTTAGGTTCAACTTATATCAAGCTGGGTCAGTTTATTGCCAGCACACCGTCGCTGTTTCCACGTGAATACGTTGAAGAATTTCAGGGTTGTCTGGATCAGACACCACGCTTGCCGTTTAGCTATATTCAGCAAGTGTTGGCTTCTGAATTTGCAGGACGTAATCTGGATGAAATCTTTGCATCAATTGACGAAACCCCATTAGCCTCTGCATCTATTGCACAGGTGCATGCGGCCAAATTGGTGTCTGGCGAAGATGTGGTGATTAAGGTACAAAAACCGGGTGTAGAGACCATTTTGTACACTGACTTGAACGTCCTACATTGGGCAACCAAGTTACTGGAAAAAGCAGTCCCTAAAGTCAAGTTTGCTTCACTGGCTGACATTGTCGAAGAAATCAAAACCCGTATGGTACGTGAAGTTGATTTCATTGAAGAAGCCCAGAATCTGGATGATTTCGTTAATTACCTGAATATCACCAACAATCAGGCAGCCACTGCGCCGAAGGTTTATCATCAATATTCGACCCGTCGTGTGCTCACCATGCAGCGTTTATACGGTGTGCCTTTGACAGATTTTGAAGTGGTCAAAAAAGTATCCAAAGATCCATCTCAAGTACTCATCACTGCGATGAATACCTGGTTCGGAAGCTTGATGATGTGTAACAGTTTCCATGCCGATCTGCATGCAGGCAACCTGATGCTGCTCGAAGATGGCCGTGTCGGTTTTATTGATTTCGGTATCGTTGGTCAGCTCAAGCCTGAGGTATGGACGGCATGTATGGCATTCATGGATTCATTGCAACATACCAATTATGAGCTGATGGCACAAAACATGCTGAAAATGGGCATGACCGCTGTGCAGATTGATACCAAAGTTTTGGCTGCTGATCTGGAACGTTTATTTAGTGGCGTGTTGATGGCAGATCCACAGGAATTGTTAACGTCTAATCCTGCTGACCTGAACGATATCATGATGGATATGGTGGCTGTGGGTGAACGTCACGGGATCCGGTTCCCGCGCGACTTTGCCTTGCTATTCAAACAAATGTTGTATTTCGACCGTTTTATGCGAATTCTGGCGCCGTATACCGATATCTATGCCGATCAGCGTTTGCAAATGGTGCAAAGCATGGATCCTAATCTGCTGTTAAAGCATTAATTTAATCCCTCCCGACCTCCCTTTCTAAAGGGAGGAGTGTCTCATTGCTTGATAAAGTAGAAGCGATAAAAGTCCCTCTTTATAAAAGAGGGATTTAGGGAGATTAGTTGTAAATATCATATTCTCGAGCAATCCAATGGACGCCATTATTATTGAAGGTTTAAAAGTTGAGACAGTCGTTGGCTGCTTTAACTGGGAGCGTCAAATTATTCAGCCTTTAATGCTGGATTTGATCATTCAAACCGATTTGGAACAGGCATCAAACTCAGATGCACTTGCAGATACGTTGAATTATGCAGAAATTTGTGAGATTTCCAGTAAAGTCATTCAAGACGCCAAGCCTGAATTGATTGAACATGCAGCAAAGTTAGTGCTGAATGCACTTTTTACTACCTTTACAGCAATTGAATCGATTAATATTACGATCCGTAAGCCTGCCATTATCGCGCAAGCCAATTCTGTAGGGATACGTCTTGAACGCCACCGAAACGATTTTCGCCCTAGCATTAGCGAGTAATTGTCATCCTCAGCAACACTTTCAAGCTGCACAGCAACGTATTTCTGAATGGGGAGAAGTTCAGTTTTCTCCCATTTATATGATTCCTTGCCGTGATGGCATCGGCGCAGATTACTGGAATGCAGCGTGTTTATTGCGAAGTTCGGTGTCTAGTGAAGACCTGATTGAGCTGCTCAAACAGCTGGAACAGGCATCAGGGCGAGTACGTCCATCACATCAGATTACTTTGGATGTTGATTTGATTGCCTGGGGATCCGATCTTCAACATATGCAGTTTAATGAAAAAAAATTGCCTTTGGCTTTGGATGTGAAAGTGCCCATGTTTGATATCTGGCATGATGCCATGTTCGAACATGGATCACATAGCTTCCCAACAGTTGAACAGCTGATTTAAATCAAATCACCTAATTTTTTGCTCATAAATTTTATCCAGTAAGAATGATTAACCAACCTGATCAAACAAGATCAGGCTTTTTTATGATTCAATTTTTTGTTTTAGATGAAAAGAAAAATTCAGATAAGATGAGGTGCTTAAGTATAGAGCTCATTTAAAAATGAAAATATTAGAAATCTTGGTTTCGGTGATTTTAATCCTTGGGATTCTTTATGTGATCCAATGGGGATTTCATGGTTTTCCGACGGGAAATTAATATTTGATTGATTTAAAGCTCTGGAATTTATTTTAAGATCAGTAAAAACCCTCAAAGCAGTAAAAATGCCTCATCGCTCTTTCACTTTTTCTTGTTATAAAAAATGATCAGCAATATGATAATGATCGCCAAGATGGCAAGAATAACCGTAGTTTCCATAACAATACCTCTCATGCATAGATCTTAGGTTTTAAATATCTAAATTAAAACCGAACATATATTAATTAAACTCAAGTTTTGTTAGAGCGGCTAGTTTTTGAAAAAACATTTTTCAGTGATGTTAATACAAGAGCCGCTCAATCCTATTCTTTGTCTAGCTAAAAAATAAACACATATTTAGGCAACAGACACATTAAATAATGATCCGATCCATGCACTGAATAACATGGCGATAATTCCCCAGAGCATCACCCGAACTGCACCTCTCCAGACGCTTACTCCACCGGCATAGCTTGCCAGTGCACCCATCATCCCCAGGCTTAAAACGCCAATCAGCATGACGCCTTTATCCAGATAGTGTTCCGGTAAAATCATAATTGAAATTAAAGGAAATAATGAACCTACCGTAAAGGCCATGGCCGAAGAAAATGCAGCGAGAAAGGGTTGGGCAGAGGTATGTGCTGAAATACCAATTTCATCCCGGGCATGGGCATCCAAGGCATTATGGTCGGTCAGCTGTTCAGCGACCTGTTGTGCCAAAGCAGGTTCCAGACCTCGTTGTATATAAATCGTTTTGAGCTCATTTAACTCATGCGTGGGATGGCGTTGTAGTTCGCGCTCTTCCATGAGTAGATCATTGGTTTCAATGTCTTGCTGGGATTTAACCGAAATATATTCACCGGCCGCCATTGATGCGGCTCCAGAAATCAATCCGGCAACACAGGTCACCAATAAAATTTCTGTAGATGCTCCACTGGCTGCAATACCCACCACCAGACTGGTGACCGAAATAATCCCGTCATTTGCCCCCAGTACAGCTGCACGAAGCCAACCCGCGCGTTCGATATAATGTTTTTCAAGATGGTATGAATGGCGCACAATGAAGCCCCTTTTTTATTATCATCATGATTATATTAAATTTAAGTCATGTATAGATAGTAGGATTGAATCGATCTGAAAATTATCTTGAATGATCAGCTCATCGTGCGCTTGGCTGAGCATTTTATCAATCCAAGATAAAATCGAAGTGAGATTCATAAGTTCAAGAAATCAGACGCACTTGATACATAATTGATTTACGAATGGTAAAAATGACTAAAGCAAATCAAACATATCGAACAAAATAATAGCTGAGTGAGTTGGTTTAAAAAGAGAATTATCATGAAAGAAAAACATGAAAGCCATAAATGCTTGGTATGCGGCAAGCACTTTCTTCTGAAAAATCTCACCCCGATGGGAACAGTCAGACAAGTCATTACCGAAGAGATTGCCAAAGATATTCCAGGCTGGACACCGCAAGATTATATTTGCCAGGCAGATTTAACCCAGTACCGTATACAGTATGTACATTCATTATTAAGTTCGGAAAAGGGTGAAGTGACTGATCTTGAGTTTGAAGTGATTGATAGCATGCATCAGCATGAACTGATTACCAAAAATGTGGAAACGACCTTAGAGCAAAAGTGGACCTTGGGAGAAAGGCTCGCCGATAAAATTGCAACTTTTGGTGGAAGCTGGACCTTTTTGATTTGTTTTGCAATCTTCTTGGGCCTGTGGATTACGATAAATACTGTGGTGATGGTGACACGACCTGCTGATCCTTATCCTTTTATTCTGTTGAATTTAATCCTATCCTGTCTTGCGGCGATTCAGGCACCTATTATTATGATGAGCCAGAACAGACAGGAAGCAAAAGACCGCTTACGTTCGCAAAATGATTATCAGATCAATTTAAAAGCCGAGCTGGAAATCCAACACTTGCATGAAAAATTAGATCATCTGCTGCTACATCAATGGGAACGGCTGGCGCAAATTCAGGAAATCCAGCTGGACCTGCTTTCTGAAATGAGCAAAAAAGATTAAAGGATGCTGTGGGGGAATCTCTATTATTTTATAGAGCTTATAAGTAATAAGATCGCCATATGCCTTGAGTTGTTATTATCTCGCTCAAGATTTGACCCATATTAAAAAGCCCACAAATGAGTGGGCTCAAACTAAAACCGTCTTATTTAAATAAAATAACTGGTTTTGGTCATCAACTTGGAAATGCCTGTCATGGCGATCTTAACTGGAACGGGTAAATCTACACCGCCAGCATTTAACGCTGTATCCCGATGATGCAGTTCATCTTCATTCATCTGTTCTAGAATACGACGAGAACGTTCATCCTGCGGTGGCAACTGGCTAATATGATGCTGTAAATGCATGCTGACCTGACGTTCTGTTTCAGCCACAAAACCCAAGCTGTATTTGTCACCTGCGATTCCGGCAATCGCGCCCATACCAAAGGAAAGACCGTACCAGACCGGATTGAGTAGGCTGGTATGGCTATCCAGTTCTTTTAAGCGGTCTTCACACCAGGCCAGATGATCCTGTTCTTCAATCGCTGCCTGTTCCATTTCACGACGTACATTCGGGAGTTTAGCCGTCATCGCCTGACCATGGTACAGTGCCTGTGCGCAAACCTCACCACTATGATTGACCCGCATTAAACCTGCTACATGACGTGCATCACTGACCGTTAATTGTGTTTCTACCGGTTGGGCCGGATTTTCACGTTGGGCCGAAGTCGTGCCCGGGACTAGACTGCGTAATGCCTGGTCAAAAGAGTGAATCAGTTTATCGAGACCTGTATATTGACGCATGAATTAATCCTCCAAGGGCGCTTTTGCAGTTTTGATCATTGGTTTCAGCCGGTAAAGTAGCCATAGGGTAAACAGGCCACTTAATACTGCGGTAATACAAAAAAGTATTTTAAGATCAAGCTCTAAAACACTCAAAATAATAATCGAGAATATAGCAGAAGATACCATGAAAACGGCATTCAGAATGTTATTTGCTGCAACCACACGCGCACGATGTGAGCGAGGAGAATGCGCCTGCATCATGGCATACAGCGGTACAATATAAAAACCGCCACTCACCCCGAGTAAGGTCACTGCTAGCATCACATGATAATAGCTCCAGCCCTGCTGAAAAACTTCTGCTAGACCGATTAATGCACCTGTACGTTCCGGAACAAAAGCCAGACTCGCGGCCAGATACAGGGCAAAGATCACAAGACCGATTGCACCAAAAGGCACCATTTTAATATTGACCTGGCTGCCGCCAATTTTACGGCACAGGAAAGAACCTAGTCCGATTCCGACAGAAAAGAAAGTTAGCAACAGACTGGCGACATTTTCCGAGGCATGCAGATTTTGTAGTGTCAGCTGTGGAATCTGAGTCAGATAGGTGGCACCATAAAACCAGTACCATGAATTGCCCAGTAAAATGGTAAATACTAAAGGCAGGCCTTTGGCATATTTCAAGGTTTGCAAACTGGTACGAAAAAAGTTCCAGTCAACTTGCAGCTCAGGCGCGGGAATACTTTGCTTGAGGATATAACGGCAGGATACATAGCCAATCAAGGCGATGCTGATCACGGTTAAACTGATCCAGATGAGGTTGCCAGCGGAAGCTGCAATGACTGCACCGCCCAGAATCATACCGAATAGGATTGCCAGAGAAGTTCCGGACTGAAACAGGGCATTGCCGGACATCAGTTCATTGGGTTTCAGCACTTCCGGTAAAATCGCGTATTTGATCGGGCCAAAGAACGTGGACTGGGTTCCCATCAGGAATAAAGCAAATAACAGAATCCATAAATTACCGAGCAGGAAACCGATCGTTCCTAGCAACATAATGACAATTTCCAGAAGCTTGAGATAGCGAATCAGCTGTGAACGTTCATATTTATCGGCAATCTGACCGGCAGTGGCTGAAAAAATAAAATAAGGCAAAATAAATAGTAAAGCCGCCAGATTATTCAATGTGCTGATGCTGGCCGATTGCTGTTGAATCCAGCCATAAGTGATCACCAGCAGTAACGCCTGTTTAAATACATTATCGTTTAATGCACCAAAAAACTGCGTCAGAAACATCGGTAAAAAGCGCCGAGAAGCTAACAAATGTTCATTTTTGTTCATATAGGCCGTGCTACATTAAGTTTTATTAAGAAATGTCAGTTATGCGTAAACATTGAGAAAAATCATGTAAGATACTTTCAGCCATGTAAAGGTAAAAACCAATTAATTAAGCTCCTTAGCTTATATTTTTCGGTCAAATAATCAATTAAAGAATGTATTCGTTTAGAGTTTGCTATGCCTGCAAAGAAAAATTTTAAAAAAACGATGCTAAATCGCAGTATGGGGCCTCTCATACCACAGCATAGTGGTATGCAGCTGTGTATGAGCATATTTTTTATGATGTTATCCCATCAGAGCATGGCACAAACTGAACAGCCCGAAACACCCGTGGCCATTTCTCAGGCAGAAATGGTGGACGAGCTATCCAAAGAAGCGATTCGTCAGGGTGTGGCCACGTCCAAAACGGAAGCGGAAGAAAAAATTGAAGAAGCCTTGGATCCGGAAGTACCAGTTGACAGCATGTTGATGCTGGAACAACAGCAAAATGCAGGATCTGGTCTGGGTGAATTTACGCCGATCGAGTTTGATGATCTGGAAGATCTGCCAGTACAGACTATTGATCAGAACATGGCGAATGAAATTTACCAGGTAGCCGAGCAAGCCAAACAGGAAGCACAAAACTATCGCAATACTCAGACCAGCGAAACGGTGGTGGCCGATATCAGCCAGCAAGAACTGCTGGAAATCAATCAGGCGCCGGTTAATGTCGATCAGTTAATGCAATCGATTCAGGCAGACAGCCAGATTATTGTACAAAATAATGAAGCCGGATTGACCTTGCCAGAAGTGCCAGGTCAGCTTGTCGCTGAGGATGATAAACGTCCAAATCTGTTCAAACGACTATTTTATAAAATACGTCCTCCACGTCAGATCATGACCGCAAGAGTTCCTCGCATTAGTGCCGATGTAGTGATCATGAATGGGCAAGGTGTTGCACAAAGCAACGGTATGCTGAATCGTAAAGATGTACCTGAAGGCCATCTGAATTTAAGAAATAATGTCAAAGCCAAATTATCCAGTTTTACCCAGGAGTCTTTTGGCGACTTTAATTCGGCATTGCCGCAATTACGCACCTTGTCCAGACAGGCAGCGCAGGCGGTGGGCTATTATAATGCCCAGTTCAGGTTTGAAAAAATCTCTGACAGTCGGGTTCGGGTTTCTGTGACCCCGAATGAACCTGTCCTGATCAGCACTCAAAATATTGAATTTACTGGAGAGGGCGCCGAACAGCCACAATTCCAGGTCATTAGTCTTTTGCCTGAACAGGAAGAAGGCGATATTTTCAATCATGGCAATTATGAAAAAACCAAAACACGGATTACTACTGCAGCCAATAACAATGGTTATTTTGATTCATTCTGGCGTCTGCATGATGTAAAGATTGCCCAGCCACAAAATACCGCCGATGTGAACCTGCGTTTTGAAACCGGCGAACGTTACAAGCTGGGTAATGTCGAGTTCAGAATGAGTGATCCTGAAAAGGAATTTCCGCTGGACCGTGACGTACTGGAAAGTCTGGTTCCCTGGACAGAGGGTGCAGATTATACCTTCTGGCGGGTGAATAGCCTGGCCAACAACCTAACCAACTCACGCTATTTCAATTATACACTGGTAGATGCGATTCGCCCTGATCCGCTTGATAAAGAGCTGGAACTTGCACCCGATATTCAAAGCCTGATTGAAGAACAGAAACGGAGTGAAGATCAGGCTGCTACGATGCAACCAGCTCGCTCGGTATCCTCTTCTCAGGAAGTGACCCAGAATGTCGTAGATGAAGACCAGTTTGCCGGTAGCCGCGATCAGGAAAGCGCAAATTTAAGAACTTTGCGGGTTGAGCAGCAAACCAAAGAGAATGAACAGGATCGTTTAAAAGTACAGGCACGGGAAGAGAAAAAGATTCCAGTGATTGTGACTTTAAATGCAGACCGTTTAAACAGTGCTGAAGTGGGTCTGGGTTATGGCACAGATACCGATATCCGTTTACGTGGTCAATATCGCCGCGCCATTGTGAACAAGCGCGGACATTCGTTTGATGCCAACATGGAGCTATCAGGCATTCGTCAGTCGATTGATGGACGTTATAATATTCCTTATAACCATCCGCTGAATGACTATGTCAGTATTGTGGGTGGTTATGAGCGTGAAGAGCGTGAAGGCGTCGCACAGGGTGAAGGCCTGTTGATTGAATCTGCAGTCTTAGGTGCAGACCGGATTATCAAGAATCCACGTGGTAGCTGGCAGCGGACTTTTGGCGCACGTTATCGTCTGGATCGTTTGAAGCAGGATGGTTCTGTCGATTTTAACCAGATTCCTGAAGCTTTTCGCTTTAATACCGAAGATGAGCAGCAATCCCTATTAGTCGGTTATGAAGTCTCACGTACCGAGAGCGATCGTCGGGTCAACCCAACCAAAGGCTTCAAACAGACCTATAAGATTGAACTGGGCAGTGAGGCTTTACTCTCTGATGCAGATATGGCCATTGTGAATGCGGGCTGGCGTTTTATCTATTCATTGGGTGAAAATGCAGACCATCAGTTTGTTGGGCGTGCCGACGCGGGTTATATTTTTACTCAAGATTTTGCCAAAGTACCGTATAACCTGAGATATTTCACCGGTGGTGACCAGAGTATCCGCGGTTTTGACTACAAGAGCCTTTCTCCGGAAATTGACGGCTTTAAAGTGGGCGGGCAGGCCTTGGGCGTGGCTTCATTAGAATATAATTATCAGTTTAAGGAAGGCTGGCGTGCTGCGGTCTTTGCAGATGCCGGAAATGCCTATAATAAAGAATTCAGTAATCCGACCGAATATGGCGCGGGTGTGGGTGTGCGTTGGGCTTCACCGATTGGGCCAATACGTATAGATGTTGCGACTGGACTGTCTGATGACAATTATCCGATTCGTTTACATTTCTTTATTGGATCGCAGTTATAAAACATCATTTTAAAAAATAGTTATTTGGGTAGATCATGGTCGAGAACCAACCACAGCCAGAACAAGAACCACAAGATAGCGTTGTGCCGAAAAAGCGCCGTATATTCAGAAGCATCCTATTATCGGTGCTTTTTTCGCTGATTTTTCTGCTGTCTGTGCTGGCTCTACTATTTTCGACCAATCAAGGCAGTAAATTCCTGCTGGATCAAGTGCTAGAACGCCAGCAAATTATTCAATATGAATATGAAGGCGGTAATTTATGGCGCGGGATTATTCTTAAAAATGTGCTGGTCAGCCTGAAACCGGTCGATGTCAAAATTGATCGTGCTGATGTAAAACTTGGTTGGCGCGCGATTGTCAAAAAAGAAATTCATCTGACTGAAGCCGATGTCCTTAATCTGCAAATTATTAACAAGCGACCTTCAACAGGCGAACCGTTCAAGTTTAATGCCATCCGTTTGCCTTTTATTTTGCGCGTTGACCATTTACTGCTGGATCATCTGGTGATTAAAACCCAGACCAATGCAGTCGATTTTTATAATATCGAATTAAATGAGGCACTCTGGTCCGGCACCGAATTAAATTTTGAAGATTCCCGTATGGACATGGGCTATCTGTCGGTACGTGAAGCTACGGGTAAAATGCAGTTTGAAGGCAAATATCCTCTAGATGCCACGGGCATCGTCAATCTACCTTCCTTAAGAGACAGCTTGAATATTCATGATATTCAGGTGCGGGCACGTGGAACGCTAGACACGATTCAGGCTGGCGTAGCAACCAATACGCCTGATTTATTAACCGGTTGGGTTATCGTGCATCCAATGCGTCCTCAGGTACCGATGCGCGGCGAGTTGAAGTTCAAGGATTACCACTGGCCTATTCTGGCCGAACAGAAACTGTTTACCAAAGACGGTATTGCCGAGTTTAATGGTGATATCAAGCGTCTGGGCCTGAACGTCCAGACTGACCTGATCGGGGAAAATATTCCACAAGGTCAGTATAGTGCGGTGATGTATACCGATCTGGTCAATCAGCTGAATATTACCGACCTAAATGGTCAGTTGATGAAAGGCGCAGTCACCCTTGCCGGGACAGTGGGCTGGAAAGATCGGGTCAGTTGGGATCTGGCTGGGCGTTTGAACGGGATTGATCCTAAACATGAGCGTATTCCGCAAGTCGTACAAGATTTCTTGCCGCCAAGTCTGGATGCCAATATTGCTTCTGCGGGTAACCTGGAAAATGGCCTGCACCTTACTGGACTGGTTGATTTCGACCGTTATGAAAGCTGGAAGCTGAAGTTGGATCAAAACCCGGTCAAAGACAATAAAGCGCAGCCGATGCTGCTGGATGTTGCCTGGAAAAATATTGATCGCGCCGTACCTTATGTGGGCTGGCTCAGCAGTGAGTCTGGCGATGTTAAATTGGCATTGGTTGAAGGTCAGCAGAATATTCATGTGGCCACTAAAGTCGAGCAGCATGAAGAAGGACTTCTGCCTGCAGGTATGTACCAAGCCAAGCTCAATCTGAACAAAAATATCCTGAATGTCCCAAGCTTTAATTACAGCGCCAATGCAGCAGGCAGCTTAAGCGGCAATGCACGGATTGAACTGCCACAGGAAAAACGTCAGTTAAAATGGACCGCGGTATTAAATGCCAAAAATTTGAATACTCAAAGTATTGCCGCAGCTTCACCGGTAGATCGTTTGAATGGCCAGGTTAAAGCCAATGGTTATGCGCAACCGAATCAGCAGATTATTAAACTGAATAGTGTCGACCTGACCGGACGACTAGCGGAGCAAAATGAAACCGTACGTTTGACCGGAAACAGCACCATTGCCTTGTTATTCCATAATGAAAAAGCGGGTGGTGGTTTTAAAGGTTATGCAGTCAATTATGATGGTGCTTTAAATGCCAGCCAGCTTAAAGCCAGTCAGGGTATGCTGAAACTGCGCGTTTCAGGCACACCAGAAATGTTGAAGATAAATGAATTTCGTCATGATGGTGTGGCTGGCAAGATTAATGCCAACGGTCTGGTCAATCTGGCGAATGGCATTGGCTGGGATATCAACGCATCCTTAATCCGCTTTAAGCCGCAATATTTTAATGCCAAACTGAAAGGTGAATTGTCAGGCAATGTGCAAACCCAAGGGGTGTGGTCAGATGCCTTAAAACGCATTCAGATTCAACGCTTGAATCTGGCCGGTATGCTGAATAACAAACCGGTACGTGGCAAGGGTAATTTATCGGTCATCATCAATTCAAACCAGCGCGGTTTTGTACCACAGCAGTTTGAAGCCAATAACCTGTTCCTGTCTTATGCCAGCAACCAGATTCAGGCGACCGGTAATGCACAAAACCTCCAACTAAAAGTGAATGCGCCGGCCCTGTTTGAATTGTATCCGGGCTTAAGAGGTCGTGCGCAGGGCTATATCAATATGCAGGCGCAGCCACGATTGCAGGCTTCAGCTAATCTATCTATCGATAATTTTGCTTTTAAAAACCTGTTTAGCGTGCAGAAAGTTCGTGTTCGCGGACAGTTGCCAACATCGCAAAGCACACCAACCTTATTGACCGCGACAATGGATCGCCTGCGTAGCGGTTCACGCGAGATTGTACGCGGTGAGATATCATTGGCCGGTACCCGTGCTGCGCACATTCTCAAAGTGCAGGCAGAAAACCGCCTGTCAAAATTCTTTGTGCAGCTCGCCGGTGGCTTTAATGCCCAAAATAACTGGCTGGGTCAGATTCAAAAAGGTGATTTCGACTCTTTACGTGCTCGTCTGGTGCAGCGTCAAAATGCAGCAGTGATTTATAACAGTGCTCAATCGGATCTGTTTGTTGGTGCTCATTGCTGGATGAGTCAGCAAAGCCAGTTGTGTTTTGATCAGCCGATTCGGGTTAATAAAACCCGTGGCAGTGCCTCTTTTGTTACCCAAAACCTTGATCTGGAAGACTTCAGTGCATTCCTGCCTGATGGATTGGCGTTAACAGGGAAAGTCAATGGTTATGCCAAGGCTGCCTGGGCGCAAGGCGCTAAACCTAAAATCGATGCACGTCTGGTGACGCGTAATGGTGTGGTGGGCTTATCTTCCGAAGATCCAGATTATTTGGGCTCTACACTCAAATATGATGAAGTCGGGTTGGTCGCAAAAAGTGTGGCAGATGGCTTGCAGCTTCGTCTGGATGTCAAAACACCAGATATCGGAACCGGCTATGCCAATGTCATCATTGATCCATATCGTGACAGTAAACCGATGCGTGGTGAAATAGCCTTTAACCAGGTACAGCTCAAGGTCTTTAAGCCATTTATTCAGGACATCCGTAATCTGGACGGGATATTATCTTATGCCGGAAAAATTAGCGGAACTTTAACAGATCCTTTGCTTGAAGGTGAGGTTCGGGTTAAAGATGCTTCGATTAGCATGATCTCCTTGCCGGTGAATCTGACCAATGTACAACTGTATTCATCCATACGTCAGAATTCTGCCAGTATCAATGGCGCATTTAACAGTGGTCGTGGTGTGGGTAAATTAACCGGATCGGTCGACTGGAAAGGTGATCCGCGAGTGCAGTTAAAACTGCAAGGTGATAATCTGCTGATTCGTCAGGCCCCATTAATTACCGCTGTAGTGACACCTGATTTGACTTTGGACATGTATCCATTTAATAAAAAACTGAGTCTGAGTGGCACAGTCGATGTACCGCGTGCGCTGATTTCAATGCCTGAAGCCTCAGAACCTGTAGTCGGTTTATCTTCAGATGTACGTGTCGTACATGAAGGTGATGATCAGCTGGCGATCTTGAAGTCGGCACGTCCTTGGGATATCCGGGCAGATGTAGCTGTTTCTTTAGGGAATCAGGTCATCTTCCAGGGCTTTGACAGTCGTATTCCGCTATTGGGTCGAGTCAATCTGTCACAGCGTGGTCTGGAAACTGCAATGCGTGCCAATGGTGCAATCGGGGTGTCACAACGAGTGAAAATCGAAGCCTATGGCCAAAGTCTGGACCTGAATCGTGCTATCGCGCGTTTTAATGGTGAACTTACCAATCCGACGCTGGACATTGATGCCAATAAATCGGTTCAGGGTAGTACGGTCGGGGTACGGGTAACAGGGACGGCATCGAGTCCAAGTATTCAGATTTATAATGATGCGGGCTTGTCAGAACAGGAAGCCTTGAATGCCTTGATTACCGGTCGTGTTAATGAGGGTGTATCTGGTTTAAGCCAGGCTGAAGGATTTAGATCCGATGTGAATAATACGATCGCTGCTGCGGGGATTAGTTTGGGCTTGGGTAGCACCCGCGCACTGACCAACCAGATCGGGCGCAGTTTTGGCTTAACTGGTCTAGCTCTGGATGCTCAAGGTACAGGAGATGATACTCAGGTTTCTGTGACTGGTTATATTACGCCTGATTTATATCTCCGTTATGGAGTCGGGGTATTTACACCGGTGAATAAGCTCACTTTACGCTATCAGGTAAATCAGCGCTTGTATCTGGAAGCGAGTCAGTCTTTAGAACGTGCGATTGACTTGTTCTATAATTGGCGCTTCTAATTTAAGCAATAAAAAAGCCCTAAAATTTTAGGGCTCTTTTATTGGGAGACAGCACAAAGATTTTATTAGCTATAAAGTAGATTGATGTCATAGTCAGCAGAAGCATTGATCTCTAAATTCAATCTCTATACATATATGACAATAGAGTTACGAGTAGAGAAAGAATTTAGGATGAGACTTCAGGGTGAAGAAAACTGATCATCGTATAATTCAGCTATCACATATAGAAAATCAATTAAAATATGCAATAACAGACTGAAAATCAATAAAACCATAATAAAAATAGGTGTATATTGAAAATACGATTTCACGCATAAGAGCATCTTCGCATGTCGACTAAATTTATCATCCGTTTTGCTGCGATTCTATTTTCTGTACTTATTTTGACTGCATTAGCTATTCAATTTTTCTTTAAATCGGATGTAACCGTAGTTCTATGGATTTTCGCTGTACCTTTCATTTTGGGCATTCCAATTTTGGCTTCTGTTGTATTGACCACCAATGATGAACTTGATATTCATAGCGTTAATTAGGCTTGAACCTTAAACTGGCGCATTTAAAGTGCATCTGATCTTTACTGATAGAGCAGCCGACATTTGCACTTTGTTCAATAAAATAGACCTTATTTTAAAGCAATGCGAGCCAGTTAAGCATGCATTAGAAAATGTAGTAAAAATGAGTGTATGTTTACGCTCATTTTTTATCAGGTTACTCCAGAATTTGGATTTCACTCTCAAATCATCATGATTTACATAAACTCTAAGAAATAAGGGAATATTCTTATCATTATTCATTCAAAATAGGTCTTCATCATAAAACTCATCATTTTAGAGAAAACAGAATGCCTAAAAATAATTATCTACCAGCTCTAGAACAAGTTTATGACTTTTTAAAGGAACGACCAGGTTTTAAGGATAAAAGTGAATTTGATAAAGCAGTAGAATATTTTAGAACTCTTCATGAAAGTGATCCTCTGGATTTCAGAGTTCAAGCACCGAATACTGTCGCTGGAAAATTTGGGGCCAAAGAGACTATAAATTTAGGGTCTATGCCAGAATTCAGTAATAAGGAAAATTTCCTTAACTGGATAGATACACAAATTAATCACTAGTTGAAAGACTTTAAGCAAACGCATCATGCGGCAGGTTTTCATTTATTTATTATTCATACATTCATTAACATGTAGTACAGAAAACAATCGAAACTGAGTTGGAAAACTACAAATTTGAATGATAACTTTGTATTCAAATCTTCCGAATAAAGAGGTGAGCAATGAAGTTGTTGACTTTGATGGGTATGGGAGTAGCAGCGAGTTATTGTTATAAAACTATGAAAAATGGCAAGCTTGCTCTTTCAAAACCTGACTTTGATGAAAGTGTAAAACGATTTGTACTGCAAGAATTTGCAGCGTAGTCTTCACGATATATTTCCCAAAAAGGCTCATCGGATGATGGGCTTTTTTATTTTCTAAAAATTTATAATTTTAATATTCAGATTAAAAGCAGTTTAATTATAGCCATCATGTTATAAACCTACCTCGTGATCTATTTTAAATAATTAAATGAGAGCTAATGGATGATGAAGATGGAAATGAATGGTGCGAGCTTATATATTCTGAAGCCTTGAGAATATATAAACCAACAAAATACAACACAGTCAACAAACTGAGATTCTTTGCCCTGATTTTAGAATTATTCGCAGAAATGCAGCATGAGGATGTAATGATTCAAGTAAAGGCTGTGAATGTGAAACTTAAATTGAGATCTAAAAATTACATTTTTTGGGTGTTTGAAATGCCTGATTTTCAGGATAAGACGTTATTTTTAACTTATATGTCTAGTAAATTAAGTCAGCTATAAAGTGTCGTTGAAAGCTAAAATCGCCAATTACTTCAACAAGTATAGTTATTTTTTATAAAACTATAATTTTTTTATATGTTAATGGTGTATTTATATATTTTTATCAATAGCTTGCTTATTCTCTAGTCGTTGCTCACTTTGACAACATACCTGAATCAGCGCAAAAGTGATAAAGGGAAAGGCCCATCTAAAGGTGGGCTTTTTTAATATGTACAGCTTATTGAACGAAAAGTAACTTAAAGCAAATGTAAGAGAACAGTTTATTAATACTCCCTATACTTTATTGATAAATTCACAGTGCTATAGTCATTTTGCGAAAACAAGAAGACGCAAATAATACGAAGAAAATGACTACAGCACTAGCCCGCTTATTTGAAAGAGTAAGCGGGCTTTTTAATTGAAAAATTAATGTAATATTATGCTAATGTATAAATTATAAGTTTATATATAATTCATGAATAGATTCTATCGCTGTAGTTTCTTTCCAATTTCAGCCTCCTTCCCTAAGGAGGCATTTTTTTGTCGATAGAAAAGTAATGTTCCAATGACTATTGTGTTTATTCAGTTACACAAATGATCATCGTTGACTCTTGAATGAATCTTTCAAATATTTGAGCATGATATTTTATTGGTTAAATAAGTGATGGATCGCCATGATAAATGAAGAAAAGCCTTTGAACTTTGACGACGATAGTGAGCCTCAAGATTTCGAAGATGAAGAATTTATCGATGATAAGAAAGAGGATGAAATGTACAATGCTATTACCAAAGATGGTTCTAGTGTTGATCCTGCGGATGATGGGACACGTCATATTCGCCCTGAAGACGGTGATCCTATAGAAATTGAAGAGTAATAAAAAGCCCAATTCAATATTGGGCTTTTTATCGTCTGGTGGATGAGAATGAAAATACAATATTTCCCATTTAGAATTGAGCGGATTGATCAAAATCCCCATCTAGAAAATTTAAATAGTCATTGAAATGATTTTTTTCACTTAATAAAAAAGCCCCCATGAATGAGAGCTTTTATGTCAACTCAATCTAGCAGAATAGTCTAAGCTAATATTTGAAATGACATCCAATTAATCTTTAAAAGTATCATTTAACGCAGTTTGAACCGCTTCAACCCGTGCCTTGCAAGCTTTATAGGCGGTCATGGATTCTTCCACGATTTTCATCAAGTTATCAATATCCGGTTCTTGCTGAGATTCGAGCAATTCCGCATTCTTTTTCAAGATGTCATAGCCTTGTTGGAAGCTCAAAGTATCATGATTCATGAGGAAGTACCTGTATAAGTTGTGCTGAAAAAATGCCGTCATGTAATTCGACTTCAACCAGATCGCTGGACTGAATCTGTTGAATAGAGGCAACCACATGTTCTTGCTGGCGCACGATGGCATAACCCTTGGATAAAACATGTTTAGGATTTTGTAGTAGCGTTTCCCGCATCAGGGCATCAAGCTGCTGATTAATCAGCTGGGTATGCTGCTGGGCCAGACTGGTAGTATTGGCCTTGATCTGTTGCAGACGTTGCAGCGCATCCATAATCTGGTTGTTGGCCAGACTTTGAATCAGTTTCAAAAATTGATCATTCTGATTTTGATAAGCCTGAATCTGTTGCTGGGATAAACGCTGAATGCGCTGTAGATAATTCAGGACATCCTGGGTTAGTTCAAAGATATGATTGCGGATTCCGGCAATGGCTTTACTCGGAGTATCAAAGGAGCGATGCGCAATCTCATCCAGAATGGTACGGTCTTTTTCATGCCCGATGCCGACCCAGACCGGTACCGAACGTTTACAGAGCAGGGCAGCCAGATCATAATCATTCAAATAAGCCAGATCATTGACTGCGCCACCACCTCGTATAATCACAATCAGATCCGGTGCGGTATTATAAGTCTGTGCCCATTGTTTGAGCGCTTGTGCCAGACTGTACATAATACTTTGCGGGGCGGTATTTCCCTGAAAAGTCGCACTGTGATAGATAAACTCACACACCTGCGCACGCTGCAGTGCATCGGCATCTTTTTTAAAATCTCCCAGGCCTGCTGCATTTTCGGGAGCAATCACCAGAATCCGGTTCAGGTCAAAAGGGCTGGGCAAGTTTCTATTGCGCTGAATCAGTCCTTCAGTCGTCAACCGCTCAACAATCTGCTGATAACGCCGGGCAATATCTCCCAGAGTATAGCCTGAGTCAATTTCAACGATATTTAAAGAAAAACCATACTGCGGATCGAAATTAGCTTTGACTTTAATCAGCACTTTCAAATCACGACTCAGCTCAATTCCGCTTTCACGTTCAAACTGCGTGACAATTTTCTGGGCACTGAATTTCCAGATAGTCGCTCGGCAACTGGCGATGACCTGATCACTGTCGGCTTCTTTTTCTGCCAGCTCCAGATAATAATGGCCGGCTTTAATACTTAGATTACGAATCTCGGCTTTAACCCATACCGGTGTATCGAAAGTGAGTTTGACCACTTCCTGAACTGTAGCAAGATATTCCTTGAGGGAGAGTTGAGGATCGTCTGTCATGCCAATAGAAAGTTTAAAATTCAATCAAATATTAAATCAATCCAGCACAGATCACAAATCTAAAAGTGAAGTCATATTTGAATGATGTAATGACAATGCAATGCTATTGAAATGCATAATCACTTGGTCTAGGCGATTCATTCGGCATTTTCGTATTTTGTAGAGGTTCTTATCTTCTGTTTGTCTTGTTCATTGAGAGAATTTATAGTGTTGAAGTCCTTAATTCACAAAGGTCTTATTTCTAATTTTTAATGAAAAAGCACGGTTAAAAATGTACACAGACTTGTGTCTGGCAAGGACAAGGAAATATGCTAAATTGGTGAAGAATTATTGAAGAAGAATAGGCTCTCATGAAAAAAACAATGCTGTTCGGTTTACTGGCTCTCGCTCTAAGCGCATGTACCACTACGCCGCAATCTGAGACGGATGCTCCTAAAACAGGTTCAGCGAATCCTGCAAGCGCTTATTGTGTCAATCAGGGTGGCAAGCTTGAGATTCGTACTGAAAGCAATGGTCAGGTCGGATATTGCCATTTAAAGAATGGTCAGGTGGTCGAGGAGTGGGAATTACTGCACATGAATCAACCTAAATGTATTGCTGATCAGGCAGCGGCATTGGTGGGTCAGTCCAATTTGACTGAAGCGCAAATCAAGCAGAAAACCAAGGCACAAATTGTACGTATGGTTGAACCGGGTCAAGCGGTGACGATGGATTATCGTGAAGAACGAGTGACTGTAACGGTGGATCCTACAAGCAAAAAGATTATCCAGGCTTCATGTGGTTAATTACACAAAATGAAAAAGCCCATTAGTGGGCTTTTTTAATTCCATACAACTCGCATTTTGAAATGACAAATCTTCCCCGATCTTTTATATTGCCCCTCGGAAGGAGAAATTCATGAAAAAGTTATTGGCTTTATCGTTTATGCTGGCGCTGGCCGGTTGTGCCGAGAAGAAACCCTTAACCCCTGAAGAGCAGTGGCAAGGTTATTGTCGAAGTGTAGGAAATGCGGCGCGTACCATTATGCTGGATCGTCAGAATGCGATTGAGAAAGAAAAAGCAATCGTGCATGCCAACAAGATCGACGACGAAACCACCAAAGGTTTTATCCTGAATATTATTGATGAAGTCTATGCGATTCCAGCCGAAGAGATTAAGGCAGATGTAAAAGCAGCCCGTGAAAAAGTCCGCGCTGAATTTACTGCAAAGTGTATTGTGACACCGCATGACGAATTACCTGATTACAAACCGTTCTAAGGAACGGTTTTTTTATATTTGGATAAAATTATCCAACCCATATTTCCCATTAAACATATTTAAATATAAGCATCTTCAAAAGACTAAATAATAAAAATAGCCTAAGCAAAATGTACACTTTGTGACAATTTCTAAATCTAAAATATAGAAATACTTATCTTTATATTGAATAATGAATTTAACTCCAATTAACCGAGGAGTAGCACAATATGGAAGTCGTAAGATATTTGCATCATTCTGATCTACTGCTGGAAGATGAAGAAGGTGTGGTCATTATTGGCGGCAGTCGCTATGTACTCAGCGTTGGTGACAAAGTCGTTTTAAAGAAGATGCTAGAACAAGATAAAAAGCTTTATCAGATTGATATTTCCTTTGCTAGCAATAATCACAGTACCACCTATGAAGATGAATGCGTGGTGAAATTCCAAGGCTGCCGAGACTCATATCAGCAGTATTTAAACTCGACCACTGTACACTAAGGTGGAGTATCTTTTTAACGTCAAATCAGGCAACATCAGGGTTGCCTTTTTTATGCATTAAATTCAGTTAAAAGGGCCTATTCATGGGCTTGTTTCGTGTGGTGTAAGCTGTAACTGATTATGGAATAATCATTAAGAGCATCATTTAGTTATAAAATAACGAGCATCACGAAGAAACACTTGAGTTGCATTAACTTTTAACTGGAAATTTAGTAAAATTTCGGAGTCCATATTATTTATGAAGCTTGGAATAAGCAGGAATTCATAAGTAATTTTTTAAAAAAGAGGAATAACACTGTGCTAGAAGCTTACCGCCAACACGTTGAAGAACGTGCCGCACTCGGAGTCCCACCGAAGCCACTTGACGATGCCCAAACAGCTGCATTAGTTGAACTACTAAAAAACCCGCCAGCTGGTGAAGAAGCATACTTGGTAGATTTGCTTGAAAACCGTGTACCAGCAGGTGTTGACCAAGCTGCATATGTAAAAGCTGCGTTCTTAGCTGCATTGGCAAAAGGCGAAGCAACCTCTCCACTCGTTTCTAAAGAACGTGCTGTTTATTTACTAGGTACTATGCTGGGTGGTTACAACGTAGCGCCTTTAGTTGAACTTTTAGACAATGCTGAGCTTGCTGAACTTGCAGCTGAAGCATTGAAAAAAACGCTTCTTGTATTTGATGCATTCCATGACGTTGCTGATAAAGCAAAAGCTGGTAACGCAAATGCTCAAGCAGTTATGCAGTCTTGGGCTGACGCTGAATGGTTCACTAGCCGTAAAGACGTTCCTGAAGAAATCAAACTGACTGTTTTCAAAGTAACTGGCGAAACCAACACTGACGACTTGTCACCTGCACAAGACGCTTGGAGCCGTCCAGACATTCCATTGCACGCAAATGCAATGTTGAAAAACGTACGTGACGGAATCAATCCAGAAGTTCCTGGTGAAGTGGGTCCACTTAACCAGATTAAAGAACTGATCGTGAAAGGCAACCAGGTTGCTTACGTGGGTGACGTTGTTGGTACAGGTTCATCTCGTAAATCTGCAACTAACTCTGTACTTTGGTTCTTCGGTGACGACATCCCGCACATCCCGAACAAAAAAGACGGTGGTTACTGCCTAGGTTCTAAAATCGCTCCGATTTTCTTCAACACCATGGAAGATGCGGGTGCATTACCGATCGAGATCGATGTTGCCAACATGAACATGGGCGACGAAATCGTTCTTAAGATCGATCACGCTGCTGCTAAAGTAACTGCGTTCAAAGACGGCGCACAAATCGCTGAAGCTGAACTTAAAACTCCAGTACTTCTAGACGAAGTTCGTGCTGGTGGTCGTATTAACCTGATCGTAGGTCGTGGTTTGACGACTAAAGCGCGTGAAGCTTTAGGTCTTCCAGTATCTACAATGTTCCGTACTCCGGTTCAGCCTGCTGCAACTGGTAAAGGTTTCACTCAAGCTCAGAAGATGGTTGGTCGCGCTTGTGGTCTTCCTGAAGGTCAAGGTGTACTTCCAGGTACTTACTGTGAACCTAAGATGACTACTGTGGGTTCGCAAGATACAACAGGTCCAATGACTCGTGACGAATTGAAAGACTTGGCTTGCCTAGGTTTCTCTGCTGACCTTGTTATGCAATCTTTCTGTCATACAGCTGCTTATCCAAAACCAGTTGACGTTCAAATGCAACACTCGCTTCCTGATTTCATCATGAACCGTGGTGGTGTGTCTTTACGTCCAGGTGACGGTATTATTCACTCTTGGTTAAACCGTATGCTTCTTCCGGATACCGTTGGTACTGGTGGTGACTCGCATACACGTTTCCCAATCGGTATTTCATTCCCGGCGGGTTCTGGTCTTGTAGCGTTCGCTGCAGCAACTGGTGTTATGCCACTAGATATGCCTGAATCTGTACTTGTGAAGTTCAAGGGTAAAATGCAGCCTGGTATCACTCTACGTGACCTTGTACATGCAATTCCTTACTACGCAATTAAGGAAGGTGACCTAACTGTAGAGAAGAAAGGTAAGAAAAACATCTTCTCTGGTCGTATCCTTGAGATTGACTTAACAGAAATGGAAACTGACCTGACTGTTGAGCAAGCATTCGAACTTTCTGATGCTTCTGCTGAACGTTCTGCTGCTGGTTGTTCTATCACGCTTTCTGAAGAGAAAGTTGCTGAATATCTTCGTTCAAACATCACCATGTTGAAGTGGATGATTTCTGAAGGTTATGGCGATGCGCGTACGATGGCTCGTCGTGTTGAGAACATGGAAAAATGGTTGGCTAACCCAAGCCTGATCAAAGCTGATGCTGATGCTGAATACACGAAAGTGTATGAAATCGATCTTGCAGACATCAAAGAACCTATTCTTTGCTGCCCGAACGATCCAGATGATGCAAAACTTCTTTCTGACGTTCAAGGCGCGAAAATTGACGAAGTATTCGTTGGTTCTTGTATGACGAACATCGGTCACTTCCGTGCAACTGGTAAATTGTTAGAAAAAGTTCCAGGTGGTGCGTTGTCAACTCGTTTGTGGATTGCTCCACCTACGCGTATGGACGAACATCAGTTGATGGAAGAAGGTTTCTATAACATTTATGGTAAAGCTGGCGCGCGTACTGAAATGCCAGGTTGTTCATTATGTATGGGTAACCAAGCACGTGTAGCTCCGAACACGACTTGTGTTTCTACATCTACTCGTAACTTCCCGAACCGTTTAGGTCAAGGCGCTAATGTTTACTTGGCTTCTGCTGAACTTGCTTCTGTTGCTGCTGTATTGGGTAAATTACCTTCTCCAGAAGAATACCAACAGTACGCAGCTCAAATTGACAGCATGTCAGCTGACATCTATCAATACTTAAGCTTCGACAAGATGAGCGAATATACTGACGCTGCTAAAGATGTTGATACTAAGAAAATTGCTGCTGCTCAATTAACTTAATTGATTAATTAGTCGAAAAAAAAGGGCTGATTTATCAGCCCTTTTTTACGTGAGATTTTAAGAATGGTAAAAAAAAATCATAAAATGAAATTATTAAATAATCAAAAATCAAAAGTTGCTATGTCATCTAGGAGATTTTTATTCAATTTTGTAGGTAATGCAAATATATGGAGTGATGGATTTCACATTGATCAAATGAGTGGAGGAGGAAGTGGGATATTAATAAAATATAAAAGTAAGTATTTTATGTTAACTGCCTATCATGTAGTTAAACAGACAATTGAAAACCCATTACAAAATACCTCACCTTTTTGGATTAGGTCCAAAGAAAAACATATAGAAAGTATTGATGATTTTTTAATGCCCAAAAAAGTTTGGTTTATTGGTGAACTAATTCCTGATGTAATAGGTTGGCAAGATTATACTGATGTAGTTCTTATTGAAATGTTTGATCCACATAAAAATTTTATTCCAGATAATTATGTTGATATTACTGAAAGAAGAGAATGTACTGAAATTCTATCTTCAAAGAAAATTTTCGAAGGTCAATTGTTAGCTGCTTCTGGTTATCCTTTAGAAGCTAATACATTTGAATATGAGGTAGTGCCGGAGGGCTATTCTCATGCAACTAATTTACAGCGACATCATGATATTGGAATATGTTTATTTGATGAGTATGGACATCCATATATAGATTATGAACAGTGTTCACATATGTTTACTGGAATAACATATGATCATAATGGAATGAGTGGGGGTGCTATATATAATTTTGAATCCAATAGTAAAGCAAAACTAGTGGGAATGGTTTTGAGTGGTAACAACAAGATAATCAGATTTATCCCAATATCAAACATTTTAGCTCATATACGTAACTACGATAAAGCAAGTTTTATAATTTTAGATTATGAAGAGGCTGTTCTAAAAGGATATTTGGAAAGATCAGGGGCATATTGTGTAGAAACAATGCAGACATGTTTGGATAAAATGTTGAGTGTACAGGGGGATTATGAGGTGTATAAAGATTGGCTCAAAAATAGAAAGCTCAAAACTCCAAAGGTAGGATATTTTTAAAAAACAGGAAATAAATAATTGTAATATTTTTATTAAGCTAAATAACTAAAGTAATATCTAACTTTATATTGGTTGGAAAAGTGGTTAAAGTAAAATGCCCAAACAATCCCGCTTCCTCTGTATTGGTGGTTTCCTCAACGGAACGCAGGTCAAAGACCAAGGTGATAACTTCACCTGTGTTGAAAATACCAAACAAGTGACTTATCACAAACGTGAAATCTTCCATCCTGATTCATGGGATCATGACTATTATGTTTGTGAAACCACGACTGAGAAACAAGCTCGAAACTGGGTCTATGACATTGAGTCAAAATAATATTTAATTCGATAAAGAAAGACATGGGTTGGCGTTATCGTCAGCCCATTTTTATATACGTTTTAAAATATTCAGACAATAAAAAGCCCCATGGTTAGGGGCTAGTCGTATATAGGTCAAGCCCATATACTGTAAGAGGCTCATCTCAAACTGAGAGTATTAGAACACAGCAGCCTGCAAATAACCATCTAAATCTGATTTAAACAGTCAATTGTTGTTCAATCACCGGCCATAAATTCTGATGCGATTTCTTGAACATCAGCATATGACCAATGGTTTTATAGGCATAACTTTTAGGTCTAAGTTCAATTATCTGGGTTTTTGCGTTTGGATATAAACGCAGTAAATCTTTCACGTTGGCTTCCGTGGCAATTTCATCATCCGATGACCAGATTGAGGTAATCGGGCAGGTGACTTGAGCATGATAATCATGGGATGGTGCAATATTTTTACCAATCGCGTTGATTACATAACCCGGTTTACTACAGAACTGCGCCCATTCTCGTGCCACATCTTTAGGCAGGTTTTCACCCATACCAATCGCTTGAGTCGGGCCATAGCCTTTAGTGATGCGTGCCAGTGGGAAAATAACATTAAACATCACTGGCGCAAGTAACTTGGTTTTACCTTTGAGTCCTTTCACATGTCCAGTAGAGCCAGAGACGGCCACCACTTTTGCGACTTTATCGTAATTTGGCACAATACCTAAAAGCTGACCACCGGCACTATGTCCAAGTAGTATCACTTTTCTTGCATTGGTACGCGTTAATAAAGCATCAATCGCGGCCGGTATATCCAGTTGACCCCATTGCACAATACTGGCTTTTGAATTTTTCAACGGGCCATGTAGTGAATCACCAATCCCCCGGAAATCAAAGACCATAACGGCATAGCCTTGAGCTTGTAACCACACACAAAACTGATGATAAAACTGTTTAGTAATGCCAGTTGCCGGACAGACTAATACTGGAAGTTTGTCAGTTTCAGAAATAGCTGCATAAAAACGTGCACTTAAGCGATAGCCATCCTGACACTGGAGAGTCAATGTTTCAAATTCAGACATACGATACACTATGATTTTTATAATCCCGATGAAGCTTTTACTGTATAGATTTTTAGCAGGGTAGCTTGGGGAAAACATGACTTTAAAGTCAGTCAAATAATAAACATGGAATAAACTTATGCAGCTAATGGAACTTGAGCTGGCTGTTAAAATCGCCATTATTTTTAGTGGAATATTCTTGTGGATCGGGATGTTCACCGGCGTCTGGAAATATTGGCAGATCCGTCAATCACCTCAGTCACGCGCACATTATTATGTCGATATTGCCCATCGTAGCAGCCTGCTTTATGCACCCGCAACTTTAATTCTGGCAGTATTAGCCTATTGTTCAGTGTGGCCGAGTATGGTGAATCTGATTTGCGTACTGATCAATATTCTGTTTTTCAGCTTCTCGATTGCCGCTTATATGTTGCATGGTTTCCTGCAAGACACAACGAATCAGTTTAAACAGCCGCATCAGTTGGGTGAGTTTCATTTGCCAGGAAGTTTAATGACTTTAGCCATGCTAGGTTTAATTGTCGCAGAATTGGGCGGGACAGGGATTTTGGTCTATGGAGCATTTGCGGGATTATTCTAATCTTCTTTTTATAGTTATTCTGAAAGGATGCTGGAATGTTTGAAAGTTAAAACACTTTTTTCACCAGATGGATGACTGGCCAAATCATCCATCTGGGCTAATTTAAAATTTGATTATCGGTATTTCTGGTCTATGGCAGCCCATAGGAAAAATGCAGCTGAGACAATCAGTGCATAGCCAAAGTATTCAAGTTTTAAATTACCTTGAATTAAGCAATGGACGGTTAAAGTCAGCATGAGTGCAAAAGTGGTGCATATAAATGTCACCAGATTGGTGTTGTTGGCTTTAAGAGCGTCAATGAAGACTTGCTTGTTGAAATGTAATGATAACATCTCCATCCCTCCCATTTATTCATATTATTGAAGATTAAAGCAGATTTAATCAGTCAGAATTGAATATATAGTTGTACTGTTTAATTTGGACCTTTGCAACTGCTGTGGCAGGCTTTTACAGTCAAAATGGTCATCTTTAGTCGTATAACTACATAATCACTTGATTAGGCAAGAATTATATTTTCAGATTCCACCTCCAGCTAATTTTGGAAATAAGATGTAGTCATCATTTGATTAATGCGACCAGATAGAAAATGCAAATTCTACGCCAAAGATATGTAGTGTTAATCAATACTTTGTAAGCCTGCGTATGACTCGGAGGGGGACTTGGTTTAAGTTGGCAACAATAGGTATCTAAAATCAGGAAATTAAAGTTTTGTTTATATTTATATAAAAAATAAAATAATTAAAGTGCAATTCTATACATCATATTTTATAGAAAATCTTAGTATCAAGATTTACAGCGGTGATTTGATGTCATTATTAAGAAACAATAAATGTCCGTTTGGGTAAAACCTGACAATTATTGATCACGCTCAAACCGGATTTTGGGTAAAAATACGATTTTTCAGACATCCTAGAAGTTTTAGTTTCTAATACGGTCAATCACAGCTGTAATCAGCAATACAATCATGGACGGGATAAACCAGGCCAGATTCTGATCTGATAGAGGTAAATTTTGCAGTAATGCAGGCAATTCAAAACCAGCGACTTTTAATCCATCAAAAATACCAAAGATCAAGGCCACCAGGGTCACTGGCGCAATCACATGAGATGGTTTCTTGAAGAAGTTTGCACAGAAGCTCAGCATAATGACGCTAATGGCAGGCGGATAAATCGCACTTAAGACTGGAACCGAAACAGCGATCAGTTTGGTTAAACCCAGATTTGAAATCACCAGTGAGAAGCCCACCAGAATAAATACAAAGATCTTGTACGGAATTTTGGTCAAGCTGGAAAAATACTCAGCGCAGGCACAGGTCAGACCAATTGCAGTGACCATACAGGCAATAAAAATCATGCCGGACAGGAAGTAAGCACCCATATCGCCAAAAGCATGTTGTACATATGCATGCAGGATAATGGCACCATTGGCTGCATTTGGTGCAATCTCATGGCTACCTAGTCCAAGTTTAAACAGACTTAAATACACCAGAGTTAAACCAATACCAGAAATAATGCCGGCATTCACTGCATATTTGGTAATCAGTTTTTTATCGGTTACACCACGTGAAGTAATGGCTTTGACAATCACAATACCGAAAACTAAAGCGCCCAAAGTATCCATGGTTAAATAACCATTTACGAAGCCTTCAGTCACTGGACTGGTAACGTAATTATCGATCGCTGCAGGCGGATTGCTGGCAGGAATCATCACGGCTGCTACACCCAAAATGATCAAAGAAATAATTTTAAGTGGCGACAGGAAATAGCCGACGGTATCCAGAATCTTATTGGGATATAAGGACACGATGGTCACCACAGCAAAATAGATGATGCTGTAAATGAGCAGACTGCCAGATTCATTGCCAAAGTAAGATGAAAAACCGATTTCATAAGAAACGGTTGCGGTACGTGGCGTCGCAAATAAAGGGCCAACAGCTAAGTAACAGATTACAGTCAGCAAAATACTGGCTGCTTTGCCCAGAGGCGAGCTTAGTGCCTGAATGGAGCCTTCAACGCGAGACAACGCAATAATGGTAATCACGGGTAAGCCGACTGCTGTAATAAGGAAACCTAAAGCAGCGAGCCATACGTGTTCACCGGCTTGTTGAGCCACAATCGGTGGGAAGATAATGTTGCCCGCACCAATAAACAGTGCAAAGGTCATAAAACCTAGGGCGACAATATCCCGGGTACGCAGACTTGTCATAAAGGGAGATCAATAGAACAAAAGAAAGCGATTTTAGTGTATATGTCCAATTTTTTGGAGTTTATTTTAAGGCTGGAAGCCTTGATTCTAGTGAGTTTGCGGATCACATAACCGGTCATTCAAATCTTGGTAGAAATATATGTTTGATAATTCGCTGAAAAATATATTTTTCCTTACAAGCTCAAAAAATATCTGCACTTGATATCAAAATATGTCAGTTATTGTTTGTACAAATAAGCAGCAGTGAAAAGTCCTATTTCAAGGAAAATTGCTGTGCCGAAACTCAACAACTGCGACATATTTCGCAAAAAAGGGATTATAATTCAGGGATTCATAGTGAGGATGGGTATATGCGAGCTACAGCGATTAGTCTTAAAACTGAGCAAGATGTTGAAAAACTGCGGATATCTGGGCGTTTGGCTGCAGAGGTTTTAGCGATGATCGGGGAGCATGTCAAGCCAGGTGTCACGACTGAATATCTGGATGATCTCTGTCATGATTTTATTGTAAATACATTAAAAGTGACGCCAGCCAATATTGGCTATTATGGCTATACCAAAACCACCTGTATTTCACTGAATGAAGTGGTTTGTCACGGCATTCCATCATCAAAAGTCGTTCTTCAGGATGGCGATATTATCAATATTGATGTTGCCATTATTAAAGACGGTTATTTTGGTGATACCAGCCGGATGTACTATGTCGGAACTCCATCTCCAGAAGCCAAGCGACTGGTCAATACCACCTATGAAGCTATGGTAGCCGGGATTCATGCAGTGAAGCCGGGCGCGACCCTGGGTGATATTGGTTATGCGATTCAAACGGTCGCACAGCGTGAAGGCTATTCCATCGTGCGCGAATATTGCGGTCATGGCATCGGCAAGGTCTATCACGAACAGCCAAACATTCTGCATTACGGACAGCCAGGACAGGGCATTAAACTGGTTCCGGGTATGGTGTTCACCATTGAGCCAATGGTGAATATGGGTAAAGCTCGCGTCAAAGAGCTGAAAGATGGCTGGACTGTGGTCACCACGGATAAATCCTGGTCTGCGCAATGGGAACATATGGTCTATGTGACTGAAACCGGGTTTGAAGTCTTGTCGCCTTGGCCTGAAGGTACAGGTGAGTATTCGGAAATTTAAAATATTGATTGAATGATCTTTATTCAGATAATCCACTTACATAAATTACAACTCACTCGTTCTTGCTGACGAAAACATACAAAACACTACATTAAACAGTGGTTTAGGATTTTATATCTGATTAGACTAAGAGTCAGATACATACGTTCCCTTTTTTTCGCTCACTATGCTGTAGTGAAAGTTTCTCTAGCTCATTTTTCCCCAAGAATGAGCTATTTTTTTGTCTAGTTTTTCTCAAAAGTACTTCATTTAGCGCCGATTTAATTCAGCGACCAGATAATCAATAAAGACCCTTACTGCAGGTAATAAGCCGCGACGTGAAGGATAAACCACATGGAAAATACCATGCGGTGCTTTCCAGTCAGGAAGCACTCGAACCAGTTCACCACTTGCCACGTACTGCTCGACCACGTTATCTGGCAACAAAGTGACGCCTGAGCCTGACGCGGCCAGTTGTGCCAGCATATTTAAGTCAGAACCCATAACCGTTGGACTGACACGAATTTTTTTTTGTTCCTGCTGTTCATTTTGTAAGGTTAGAAACTGTTCGGTATGGTCTTCGGCCATACTCAGGATTTTATGTTCAGCCAGTTGCTCTGGGTTTTTTAGTTCACCAAATTCATTTAAATAACCCTGACTGGCGAATAAATGCTGCTCAATTTTTTCAAACTGGCGGATCACCAGATTTGGGTCATCATCCAGGCTGGAACGGACACGTAAGGCCAGATCAAAGCCTTCATTGATAATATCGACCCGTCGATTGGTGATCATCATCTGGACTTTAATTTCAGGATATTTTTTCAAAAAATCCGGCAGAATTTTTGCCAGTTCGTTTTGGGCAATAGAGACGGGCAAGCTGACTTTAATAGTTCCGCGCGGTTCGGTACTCAGGTGGTCCACCAGATCATGCGCCGCCTGTGCAGCACTCAGCATAACTTGGGCATGCCGGTAAATATTCATGCCGATATCGGTGACGGCAAAATGACGAGAACTGCGCTGAATCAGACGTACACCCAGACGCTCTTCCAGATTAAACACCCGACGGCTGAGTTTGGATTTGGGAATATCGGTCGCACGTTCGGCTGCACTAAAGCCGCCATGTTCCACCACCTGAGCGAAACAGTAAAAGTCATCCAGATCAGACAGCATGGTTTAATTCCATCCTTGCAACGATAAGCTGATTAAAAATTGATTGTTGCATACTGTCAATCAGAGAATGCAGCATATAAAAAAAATTTAATTCCCGGATTTCAGTAAACCTAGCAGTGTTTGCATGCCATCGGTCGCGTTTTGGGGGATTTTGTAAAACTGTGCAGGCAAATGCTGCTGCTCGGCTTTCGGGTCGATGTAATAGGCCGGACATTTCGCAGGAATCTCATGAATTAACCCGGCAACTGGATAAACTTGAAGGCTGGTGCCAATCACCACGAAAATATCGGCATCCTGTACACAGTCTTGAGCTTCTTCATACGCGGGTACGGCTTCGCCAAACCAGACCACATGAGGACGCAGCGGATAGCCTGCCTTACAAAAGTGTTGATTTAAATCTAATTCAGAGCCTTCAATTGGATAAAACTCGGTTGTGCTTTGTGCATCGGGGCCTGAGCTTTTGGCCAGGCGAATATTGCCATGTAAATGGATCACCTTGGAGCTGCCGGCACGTTCATGCAAGTCATCAATATTCTGGGTGATTACATGCACATCAAAGTTATCTTCAAGATTGGCGATCAGCTGATGGGCTGCATTTGGCTGTGCTTCCAGAATGTTTTTACGGCGGGCATTATAAAAGCGTTGTACCAGTTGTGGGTTTTTGGCCCAGGCTTCGGGTGTGGCGACTTCTTCTATACGATGCTGTTCCCAAAGTCCATCACTGTCACGAAAAGTATTAATGCCACTTTCGGCGCTCATGCCTGCACCGGAAAAGACCACCAGCTTTTTCATTATTCTGTCTCCTGAATCTTTAGGTAGCTGAACCGCTAGATTGCGAATTTTCTTTCAAGAAGATGCCAAGTTCTCGGGAAAATTTTAGCGGTTCAGTCAGTAAAGGCGTATGGCCAGACTTGCTGAAAATTATCTGTTTGGCATGAGGCAGGCTTTCTGCAATCAGGCGCTGACCTTCAAAAGGATACAACTTGGATTGTACACCGCTAAAGAAGGTCACCGGACAGCTAAGCTGAGCTAGAGCCTCGCGGTAATCTTCACGATGATATAAATAATTATTGATATACCACGCCATATAATCCACCCGGCTGGAAGGTAATAACAGGCTTTGCAGGCGAGGTTGATTTAGGATAAATGCGAAAGCTTTCAGACTATATTTTTGTTCATTTTGTAGCTGAATAAACTTTAGCCATAGGGCAGCGATTTGTTTACGTACCGAAATGTCGAGATCGCGGATCAATTCAACTTGCTGGTATTGTGCAAGTAGGGCAGAGAGCTGCTGCAGGATGTCGATAAATTCCTGATGACGTGGACCAAAAAGTCCAAAAGCCCAAGCATCATCGACCGGAATTTTAGGTGTTTGATCGATATGTAAATAAGCAGAAATCTGACTGGAAAAGTTGCCATAATGTATGCCGTGCATTGCTGTGGTTGCGCCTATAGAGTAAGCAAGCACAATGAATTTATCTAAATTGAGCTGTTGAATTACCGACTGAATATCCAACCAGTGACTGGAAATTGCATCAAGATCTTGCGGAATTTTACAGCGACTGGAAGCCCCAAAGCCGCGCCATTCCGGAATAATGAAACGGAAATTTTTCTGATGCGCATAGAGAAAAGCTTTCCATTGCCAGCTCAGCATGCCGAGTCCTGAGAGTACCAGTACCGGCTGTCCCTGACCGTATTCGAGTACAAATAGCTGTTCACCATCGGGCATGCGATAAAAGGGCATGTGTGTCTCCCTATTTACAGTTATTTTGCATCAAATTGTTTGAGTCGCTGAATGACCTGTTCCAGCCAGGAAATCCAGCCCAGTTCCTGATCAATCCCCAGTTGTAAAATCATTTTATGAATATACAAGGTACGGTCATTTTCGTGTGCTTGAGCAAAGTCCTTGGCAAAAATCTGCTGATAGGTTTTTAGTTTTTCTTTATGCAGTTCCAGATGGCGTTCCAGCTCTGCCAAGGTGTTATTGCCACCAAGCTGGGCTTCGGCACGTAAACGCACCATCAGTTCTTCGCGCAGTTGTGCCGGTGGACTTTGTTGCAGCATCCAGTTGGCCAGTTCTTCCCGGCCCAGACGTTCCACCTGATATGTCTTTTTGCGGCTATTGGAATCTTCCTCTTCTATCGTCGAAATCCATCCTTTTTGCAGCATGGCATTCAGCTCGCGATAAATCTGCTGATGAGTGGCATTCCAGAAGAAGCCCATGGATCGGTCAAAACGGCGGGCCAGTTCGATTCCGGTGCTGGGCTTTTCAATCAGGCTGGTCAATAAAACATGCGCTAAAGACATAAGCGTCTCAAAAAAGTGACTCAGGATTATTATGCAACATGTTGCATAAAAATCAATTCTGGCATATAAATTAGTGCAACAAGTTGCATTAAACTGGAAAATTTGAGGGATCAAACTGCCAGTTGCTAAAACAATAGCCAGCCTAAACGCACGCTCAGGAGTTGAAATGTCTAAATATCCGAATTTACTTGCCCCATTGAACTTGGGTTTTACCACGCTTAAAAACCGCGTGTTAATGGGTTCCATGCACGTTGGTCTTGAAGAGGCACCCGGCGGATATGATCGGATGGCAGCTTTCTATGCAGAGCGTGCCAAAGGTGGAGTCGCTTTAATCGTCACCGGCGGGATTTCACCAAATGATCATGGGGTGACGTTTCATGGTGGTTCCAAACTTGACACTCTTGAAGAAGCTGAAAAGCATAAGGTAATTACCCAGGCCGTACATGAGGCGGGCGGGAAAATTGCCATGCAGATTTTGCATACCGGACGCTATTCTTATCAGGCTGAAAATGTCGCGCCATCCCCAATTCAGGCACCGATCAATCCGGTCAAACCGCATGCTTTAACTTCGGCTGAAGTGCAGCAAACCATTGATGATTTTGCCAATTGTGCCAAGCTGGCTCAATACGCCGATTATGACGGTGTAGAAATCATGGGCTCGGAAGGCTATTTGATTAACGAGTTTATTGCCGCGCGTACCAACCATCGTGATGATGAGTGGGGTGGAAGCTATGCAAACCGCATCCGTTTCCCGATTGAAATCGTACGCCGTACCCGTGAAATGGTCGGTGAGAACTTTATCATTATTTATCGCCTATCTATGCTGGATCTGGTCGAAGGCGGTTCAACTCTGGAAGAAGTCATCCAGTTGGCCAAAGAAATTGAAAAAGCCGGTGCGACCATTATCAATACCGGCATTGGCTGGCATGAAGCGCGTATTCCGACCATTGCCACCAAAGTGCCTCGTGCAGCCTTTACTTGGGTGACGCGTAAGCTGAAAGGTCAAGTGAAGATTCCTTTAATCACTTCAAACCGTATCAATACTCCGGAAATGGCTGAATATGTATTGGCGTCTGGTGATGCTGATATGATTTCTATGGCCCGTCCGATGCTGGCAGACTCTGAGTTTGTCTTGAAAGCGGAGCAGGGTCGTAGCGATGAGATCAATACCTGTATCGGTTGTAATCAGGCCTGTCTGGATCATATTTTCTCAATGAAAATTGCCACCTGTCTGGTCAATCCACGTGCCTGCTATGAAACAGAGCTCATTTTTAAAGAAACCAATGTGGCAAAAAATATTGCCGTGATTGGTGCAGGTCCTGCAGGTTTAAGTTTTGCTGTATATGCGGCAAATCGCGGTCATCAGGTGACGGTATTTGAAGCCGCTGCTCAGATTGGTGGGCAGTTTAATATTGCCAAGACCATTCCAGGCAAGGAAGAGTTTTATGAAACCTTGCGTTATTTCAAACGCCAGATTGAATTACAGCCACGTATTAAATTGCAGCTGAACCATAAGGCGAGTCTGGAAGAACTGGCTCAGTCAAACTTTGATGACATTGTGGTGGCAACAGGCGTGACACCGCGTCAACTTGAGATTCCAGGTATTGATCATGCAAAAGTACTGTCTTATCTGGACGTTTTGAAAGAACGTAAGCCAGTGGGTCAGCGAGTTGCCATTATTGGTGCAGGCGGTATTGGTTTTGATACAGCCGAATTCCTGAGTCATGAAGGAGAAAGTGGCAGTATCAATCCGGAAAAATTCTATGATGAATGGGGTATTGATACTGACTATGAAAATGTCGGTGGCTTAAAAGCTGCAAATGTAGAAAAACCGCAACGTGAAATTTATTTATTGCAACGTAAAGCCGCTTCAGTCGGCGCAAGTTTGGGTAAAACCACAGGCTGGATTCATCGTACTGGTTTAAAACACCGTGATGTGAAAATGATTGCGGGCGCCAGCTATGAAAAAATTGATGATCAGGGCTTACATATAGTCGTGAATGACAAACCTGCGGTACTAGAAGTCGATCATGTGATTATTTGTGCCGGTCAGGAATCTTATACCGCCATGTTTGATGAGCTAAAAGCAGCCGGGAAAAATGTGCATCTGATTGGTGGAGCGAAAGAAGCGGGTGAGTTGGATGCCAAGCGTGCAATCCGTCAGGGTGCTGAATTGGCGGCGGTGATTTAATTTAAAAACGTCAAGCTTTATTAACCTCTCCCTTGCGCAGCAGTGCTACTCATCTCCTATAAGGAGAGGGATAAATCGGTATAAAAAGTGTTATCTCCCTCTCCCTTTGGGAGAGGGCTGGGGTGAGGGAGATTAATTTTTTAATAACAAAAAAGGAATCCAAAATGACCATCGAAAATACCAGAAAATCCATTGTACGCTGGCATGAAATGCTAGAAACCCGTGATATGTCGATCTTGAATGAACTACTTGCTGAAGAAGTGGTATTTCGTTCACCCGTAGCGTTTCAGCCTTATCCTGGAAAACAGATGGTATTTTTTATTTTGACCAATGTCATTCAAGTCTTTGAAAACTTCACTTATCACCGTGAATTTATAAGTGAAGATGGTAACAATGTCGTACTTGAGTTTTCTGCCAATGTGGGCGATAAAAAACTAAAGGGAGTTGACATGATTCAGTTTAATGAAGAGGGTCAGATGATTGATTTTGAAGTCATGATCCGACCTAAGTCCGGACTTGAAGCCTTGGCTGTACAGATGGGCCAGCGGATGCAATCATTCCAAGCTAAAACTTAATTCGAACTATTGATTCAAGTCGGCATGAAATTTGTAAATCACAGCTAGTACAACTAGAGGGGGATGACAGATGAAAATGTTGCTTAAAAAATTGGGTCAGCTTTCCAGTGAATATCTGGATCGTTTCAGCGGAGCAGATCAGCCGACCCTGTATTACAATCCGAATGGTGTATTTTCAGGACTCATTGAGCGCTTACCGCAGCTGCAACAAAAATATCGTCCTACACCTTGGTTAGCCAATGCACACGCACATATTCTGTATTTCGATTTAATTAAAAAACGCACCATTAAACTGAAATATGATGCGCTTGAACAGCTGAAAATGTCAGATGATGGAATTACCGGTATTGCCTGGTATGGACTCGATCTTCCGGCAAGCACGCCGACCATTGTATTACTTCATACTATTACCGGTTCTCCTGAATCAATGCGTGAACTGGTTCGTGATCTGCATAAATATACGGGTTGGCGTGTTGCATTGTGTTTACGCCGTGGTCATGCAGACTTACCCATGCCTGTGCCTAAAATGAACCTGTTTGGTTCAACTCAGGATTTGCGTGAACAACTCTTGTATATACAGGACAGATTTCCTCAGTCCGATCTCTATGGGGTTGGCTCTTCTGCGGGTACGGGATTGTTAGTGCGTTATCTGGGCGAAGAGGGTGAACAAACCCCATTAAAAGCAGCTTTTGCTTTATGTCCTGGCTATAACACTGAAACTGGTTTTGCCAATGTGCATCCGTTTTACAGTAAAGTTATGGCCAAAAAACTGATTAAGCGCTTTATTCATCCTTATCAGGAAACCTGGCAGGTCTGCCCAAGCTGGAAACAGTTATTAGAAGTTAAAGATCTGTCCGAATTTGAAAAACTCTATTTTGAACTGGCTGGATTTACGGATTATGCCAGTTATACCCAGGCAACCAATCCGATTTATGTATTTGAAAGTATCAAAATTCCGCTGATGATTTTAAATGCGGAGGATGATCCGGTGTGTCACATTCGGAATTTAGAACCTTATAAAGAAAAAATTCGGTCGATGTCTAATATTATGGTGATTACCACCAAAAAAGGCAGTCATTGCGGCTTTTATCAGGGCTTGATGCAAACCGAATCTTGGGCTACCCGACTAATGGCAGACTATTTGATTCACTTATCTCGTGCACCGGCAACAGTATCTGCTTAAAAAGTTCTAATAAAAAACCCAGCATCTGCTGGGTTTTTTTGATGAATGATCCTGTAATCAGTCAAGTGCTGGCATCGCTGCGGCAATCGCGTCAGCAACCGCATCATCCTCAGACTTGTTTTCTGGATTTGAATTGGTTTTAGGTGTTGTCGCAGCAGGCTTTGAGGCAGGTTCTTCGCGGGTTTCAGGCACTGGTGCCGGCTCAGTGGTTTCTGGCTTTTTGATTTCACGACGGATTTCGGTCGTGGTGTTTTCAGTTTGCTCACGTTGAATTTCAACCGTTGGCGCTACTTCCTCTTCAATTGCCGCTGGCTCTACAGGTTCAAGCGGTTCAAATTGCGTTGGTTCTGGAGTCGAGATTTCAGATGCTGGAGTAACTTCTACTTGCTCTTCTTCTTTTGGTGCTTCTTTTTTTACACACGCAGTTAATGTCAGGCCAGTCAGGATTAGGGTGGAGATTAAAAGTTTCTTCATCATCATTGCATCAAACATAAAAGTGTGGAGGGGATACACCATTATAGCAGCAAAATGCAAGATAGAAATCATATGAACTTACTGTAATTTTTTATAGGAATTGCTGTTAGAATAGTCAATTGTTTATTGTTCTTTGAATTGATGCGGATTGACTTTGCTTTCTAGGTACAAGGTAAAGTAAAATTGCGCAACATTGCAGGCCGATTTAGGCTCGATTGTACGAGAAACCCAATGACCCATTTTATTTTCGTTACTGGTGGTGTAGTTTCATCACTAGGTAAAGGTATTTCAGCTGCTTCTGTTGCTGCACTTTTAGAAGCTCGTGGTTTAAAAGTGACCATGGTAAAAATGGATCCATACATTAATGTCGATCCAGGGACAATGAGCCCATTCCAGCATGGTGAAGTTTTTGTTACAGAAGATGGTGCTGAAACAGACTTAGACTTGGGTTACTACGAACGTTTCTTGCGTCGTGCGAAAATGACCAAATTGAATAACTTCACATCAGGCCGTGTTTACCAGGATGTTCTAAATAAAGAACGCCGTGGCGACTACCTGGGTGGTACTGTGCAAGTTATTCCACACATTACTGACAATATCAAAGAGCGTGTACTTCGTGCAGGCGAAGGTTATGACGTTGCGATCGTAGAGATCGGCGGTACTGTAGGTGACATTGAATCTCTCCCATTCATGGAATCTGTACGTCAGTTAATGGTGGAACTTGGTCATAAACGTACCATGTTAATGCACTTAACGTTACTCCCATACATTAAGTCTGCAGCAGAATTAAAAACCAAACCAACACAGCACTCTGTTAAAGAACTCCTGTCGATTGGTATTCAGCCAGACATTCTCATCTGCCGTACAGAATACGATGTAGATGCAGATACGACGCGTAAGATTGCATTATTTACCAACGTTGAAGCACGTGCCGTTGTGGTATGTAAAGACGCACGTTCAATCTACCAGATTCCACGTACATTCTACGAACAAAATGTTGACGATTTAATCTGTGAACGTTTTGGTTATAACGATCTTCCTGAAGCTGACTTAACAGATTGGGATAACGTTGTAGAAGCACTCCTGAACCCTGAATACACCGTACGTGTTGCAATGGTTGGTAAATACGTTGAACTTCCAGATGCTTATAAATCTGTCAACGAAGCACTTCTGCATGCGGGTATTCAAAACCGTGTGAAAGTTCAGATTGACTACGTAAACGCTGAAGAGCTTGAAAGCCAAGATGTAGCAGAAGTATTGAAAGATGCTGATGCGATTCTGGTTCCAGGTGGTTTCGGTGAACGCGGTACTGAAGGCAAAATGAAGGCAATTCAGTTCGCTCGTGAGAACGGTGTGCCGTTCCTCGGTATTTGCTTGGGTATGCAGTTGGCTGTGATAGAATACGCACGTAATGTTGCTGGTATTGCAGACGCGACCTCGACTGAATTTAACCGTTCAACCAAATCTCCATTGATTGGTTTAATTACTGAATGGTTAGATGAGCGTGGTGAAGTTCAGCAACGTTCTGCTGATTCTGATCTGGGTGGCACGATGCGTTTAGGCGCGCAAAAATCTGAACTGGTTGCAGGGACTAAAACTGCAGAAGTTTATGGTTCTGAAGAAATCATCGAGCGCCATCGTCACCGTTACGAGATGAACAACCGTTATATCCCAGTGCTGGAAGAAAAAGGCATGAAGATTTCTGGTTATTCTCCGGTACAGCATCTGGTAGAAACTGTTGAAATTCCTGCACATCCTTGGTTTATTGCAGTACAATTCCACCCGGAATTTACCAGCTCGCCACGCGATGGTCATCCATTGTTTGCAGGTTTCATTGATGCTGCGAAAAAGCAGTACCAAAAAACCAAATAATCGGTGCGTAGGACACAACTAGGGAAGTTTAAATGTCGCAATTAAAACCACAAGAAATTGTACGTTTGGGCGATATACAAATGGCAAATCATTTGCCATTTGTATTATTCGGCGGAATGAATGTACTTGAATCTAAAGACCTGGCTTTTGAAATCGCAGAGACTTATGTTGATATCTGTACACGTTTGGGTATTCCATATGTGTTCAAAGCCAGCTTTGATAAAGCCAACCGTTCAAGCCTGAACTCTTTCCGTGGGCCTGGCCTAGAAAAAGGTCTCGAGTGGTTAGCTGACATTAAAAAACACTTTAATGTGCCGATCATCACCGATGTGCATGAGCCGTACCAAGCGGCTCCTGTTTCAGAAGTGGCAGACATTATTCAATTGCCAGCTTTCTTAAGTCGTCAGACGGATCTTGTTGAAGCAATGGCAAAAACCGATGCGATCATCAACATCAAAAAAGCCCAGTTCCTGGCTCCACACGAAATGCGTCATATTTTGCATAAGTGTCTGGAAGCCGGAAATGACAAGCTGATCATTTGTGAACGCGGTTCGGCATTTGGCTATAACAATCTGGTTGTAGACATGCTGGGCTTCGACATCATGAAAGAAATGAATGTCCCGGTGTTCTTTGATGTAACCCATGCCTTACAAACCCCAGGCGGCCGTGCAGATTCTGCCGGTGGTCGTCGTGCGCAAATTACAACGCTTGCACGTGCGGGTATGGCAACGGGTCTTGCAGGCTTGTTCTTGGAAGCACATCCAGATCCGGAAAAAGCCAAGTGTGATGGTCCATGTGCGCTGCGCATGTCTCAGCTTGAGCCGTTCCTGGCACAGCTAAAAGAATTGGATACCTTGGTTAAAGGTTTCGAAAAGTTAGATACACACTGAGTTTATCACTCTTGCGCTGCCGTATAGGCAGCTCATATTAATCAACTGAGGAATAGTTCATGAGCCAAATCGTTGACATTCGTGCACGTGAAATTTTGGACTCTCGTGGTAACCCTACCATCGAAGCAGACGTAATCTTAGCATCTGGCGTAGTTGGCCGTGCATGTGCACCATCTGGTGCTTCAACTGGTTCTCGTGAAGCTTTAGAACTTCGTGATGGCGATAAAGCGCGTTACTTAGGTAAAGGCGTTAAAACTGCAGTAAATAACGTAAATACGTTAATCCGTGACGCTTTGGTCGGTAAATCAGTATTCGAACAAAAAGACATCGATAACACGATGATCGCGCTTGACGGTACTGAAAACAAAGAAAAACTAGGTGCAAACGCAACTTTGGCAGTGTCTTTGGCTGCTGCTCGCGCTGCTGCTGAAGAAAAGAAAATTCCTCTTTTCCAATACATCGCAGATCTTCGCGGTCAAACGATTCTAACCATGCCTGTACCAATGATGAACATCATCAATGGTGGTTCACATGCAGACAACAACGTCGATATTCAAGAATTTATGATTGAGCCAGTAGGCTTCACTGCATTCTCTGAAGCGCTACGTGCCGGTGCTGAAATCTTCCATTCACTTAAATCAGTTTTAAACAAAAAAGGTTTAAACACTGCGGTAGGTGATGAAGGTGGTTTTGCGCCGAACTTACGTTCAAACGAAGAAGCAATCACAGTTATTCTTGAAGCAATTGGTCAAACTGGCTACAAAGCAGGTTCTGACATCATGCTTGCGCTTGACTGTGCATCTTCAGAATTCTACAAAAATGGTCAGTACATTCTTGCTGGCGAAGGCAACAAAGCGTTCACAAGCAACCAGTTCTCTGACTATTTGGCAGGTCTTGTAAACCAGTACCCAATTATCTCGATCGAAGATGGTCTGGACGAATCTGACTGGGAAGGCTGGTCTTACCTGACTTCTATTCTTGGCGACAAGATCCAGTTGGTTGGTGACGACTTGTTCGTAACGAACCCGAAAATTCTGCAACGTGGTATCAACGAAAAAGTGGGTAACTCGATTCTGATCAAATACAACCAGATCGGTACCTTGACTGAAACTTTAGATGCCATCTACCTTGCGAAAGAGAATGGTTACTCTACTGTAATTTCACACCGTTCAGGTGAAACGGAAGATTCAACGATTGCTGATCTTGCAGTAGGTACAGCAGCGGGTCAAATCAAGACTGGTTCACTTTGCCGTTCTGACCGTGTAGCGAAATATAATCAATTACTTCGTATTGAAGAATTGACTAATGCTGCATATCGCGGTAAAGCTGAGTTCAAAGGTTTGAACTAAGCGACTTATGTCAATGTTAAATGTATTCGACTCGACTGCGAGTAAAGTACTGTTGGGCCTTGCGATCATTTTGATCGCAGGGTTTCAATATTTATACTGGTTTGGTGAAGGTGGTTATCATGATCATCAGCAACTGACCCAGAAAATCCAGCAACAGATGGAATTGAATGATGAGCTGAAAGAGCGTAATCGCGTTCTGGCGGCAGAAGTTTATGATTTGAAGAATGGTATTGAAGCCATCGAAGAACATGCGCGTTTAGATCTTGGTCTGATTAAGCCACGCGAAACTTTTATTCAAATGAGCACGATCAGTACTCAATATAAACCGATCTATCTTAATCCTAATTCTAAAGTAGACCTGCGAACCAATGAGTCAGCTGAAGCACCACCTACACCCTAAACTTTGGGTCATTCTTCCAGCTGCAGGTTCCGGTAGCCGTTTCTCCAAAACAGAACTGAAACAATATCAGATGATTCAAGAGCGAACTGTTCTTGAACATACGGTGGCTCGTCTGAATCAACTGCCTTTGACGGGTTATGTCCTGGCGATTGGTGCACAGGACAACGTGGCGAAAACATTGCCATTTTCCAGTCAAGAGAAAGCCCATTTCTGTCTGGGCGGTGCCGAGCGGGTGAATTCCGTGTTAAATGCACTGAACTATTTATCTCAAATCGCTTCTGAAGATGATTGGGTGCTGGTACATGATGCGGCGCGTCCCTGTGTCAGTCATGATTGTCTGCAACAGTTGGTCAATACGGCGATTACAAATGATCAGGCTGCGATTCTGGCGATTCCGGTGCGAGATACACTTAAGCGTGTAGTAACCAATTTTGATATTGAGGAAACAGTGGATCGCTCAATGCTCTGGCAGGCACAAACACCACAAATGGCCAAGCTAGGCGTGTTGAAAAGGGCGATTGAGCAGGCTTTGCAAAATGTTGCTACGATTACTGATGAAGCCAGTGCGCTGGAACATATCGGTGAACAGGTGAGTGTAGTACAGGGGCGTTCCGATAATATTAAAATTACCTATCCGGACGATCTAGAGCTGGCCAGGCTGATTTTAAAGGCTCAGGCTTAAAAATATATTCAAATAATATTTAAATAAAAGCAGAATAAATCTGGCTGTAGCGATCTATTCGCTATAGCTTTCACTTATAATTTTGCCATCATTCTTTTTCACCTTTTGGCCAATGATACCTTCACAGCAGTATCGGTTTTTACGTCACTCTTTGCGCGATGGACGTAGTATTAACCCGCAAGATTCATCTCGATGGACCAAGTTGCACCTTGATCCATGGTTATTGTGCTTTCTGGTTCTCAATGCAATCTTGGGTTTAATGGTGGTGTATAGCGCGACCTCCGAAGACTCTGGCATGGTGGTGCGTCAGGCCGTCAGTTTCGGGATTGGTTTTGTGCTGCTATTTATCTGTGCGCAGATTCCACCGAAAGTCTATCAGGCGATTAGTCCATACCTGTATGCCTTCGGGATCTTCATGCTGCTTCTGGTCTTTGTGATTGGTGAAAAACGTTTAGGTGCAACCCGCTGGATTACCTTGCCGGGGGTGGGAAGCATGCAACCGAGTGAGGTGATGAAATTTGCGATGCCTTTGATGATGGCATGGTATTTTGCACGTAAGCCGTTTCCTCCCAAATTTTTGCATATTGTCGGGGCTTTGATTTTATTGGGCATACCATTTGTTTTGGTGGCGCTTCAGCCTGACTTGAATATTGGTTTGGTGATTCCCGGTATTTTTGTTCTATTTTTAAGTGGCATGTCATGGCGTCTGATTGGTGGTGCAGTTGCAGCAGTTGCTGTGGCAGCACCGGTTGCATGGATGTTTGTGCTACAAGAGTATCAAAAAAAGCGTATTACCACCTTGTTTGATCCGGAGTCGGATGCCTTGGGCGCGGGCTGGAATATTATCCAGTCCAAAATTGCCATTGGTTCAGGTGGTTCCACGGGCAAAGGCTATACCGAAGGTACACAATCACATTTAGGTTATCTGCCTGAACATCATACTGACTTTATTATGTCGACCTATGCTGAAGAATTCGGTTTTATCGGTGTTTTTCTGCTGTTCAGTTTATTCACTGCCATTATTATTCGCTGTTTGATGATTGGTTTAAACAGCTTTCATAACTTTGGCCGTTTATATGCCGGAGCCATGGGGCTGACTTTCTTCTTCTTTGTATTTTTAAACTCCGGCATGGTGAGCGGGATTTTACCTGTAACGGGAGATCCATTGCCGCTAATGAGTTATGGTGGAACAGCAGTAATTTCTATGCTGGCCGGGATGGGCATTGTGATGTCGATTCATACTCATCGATAAGTCATTCTAAAAGTCAGACTGGTTCCGGCTTTTTATACACTTAAAATAAGTTGTCTTAGAAATCCTGTTTTGGCCAGAAGAAAAAGAAGAATATTTTAGAATTCATATTAAATTAAAAAAGCCCTCACTTGAGGGCTTTTTTAATTTCATACTTTAACTGAGAAACCAGGTGTAATAGCCCCAGATCATTAAAGGCCATGCTAGGAAAGGGCTAAACAACCATTTCCAGAACCAGTGGCGCGGCATAAAGCCCACACCATGGACAAAGCCTCCAGAAATACCAATCATGATATACATCATGGCACTATGGCTATATTCACCATTGGCATCCAGCATTGCGGAAGGATGAACCAATAACACGGCTGCGAGAGGAAAAGCCAGGAGGCAGGAAATCATCATCGCAAATTTGTTTGGTTTCTTGTCTACAACGGTTTTCTCAAGCGCAGCTTCTGTCATGTTTTATTCCTCATCCAGGTCTTGGTGTTGTTCCATGTAAATGGCAGCAATCACACTGGCAAAACATGCCATCAGTACACCCAGAATCCAGGCAAAATACCACATAGTTGTCTCTCCTTAAGACACAGCCCTTAGTACAGGCTGTGTGAATTATCTTCAATGTGTTTGTTGGTAATCACGCCCCACATCTTGTAATAACACCAAGTGGTATAGATCAGAATCAGTGGAACAAAGATACAGGCAGCAACGGTCATAACGGTTAAGGTATTTTTACTAGATACCGCATCCCACATGGTCAGACTTGCAACCGGGTTAATGCTTGAAGGCATCAGGAAAGGGAATAGGGCGAAACCAGCAGTCAGAATTGCACCGATAACTGCCAGAGATGAACCCAGGAAGCTCAAGCCTGCTTTATTTTTACCTGCTGCCAGTACAATGATCAAACCGCCCAAAATGCCGGCAATAGGCGCTGCCATCGTGATTGGATAAGTCGAGTAGTTATTCATCCAGCCTGGATTGGCATTGGTCAGCACTTCTTTGGCGAGCGGGTTGGCAACACCATTGGTATCAAAAGGTGTAACCAGTGTATAACCTTGAATACCACCAAAGTACAGCCAAGCGCCTGCAGCCAGGAAGGTAACCAGATAAACCAGACCCATGATTTGTGTTGCTTTGGCAGAACGTTGGCGTAGGTCACCATCAGTACGTAGCATTAACCATGCACCACCATGTGCACACAGCATCGATAAGCTGACCAGACCACACACAATAGCAAACGGATTCAGTAGTGCAAAGAAGCTGCCAGTATAAGTAGAACGTACAGTTTCATCTAGAGTAAATGGCACACCCAGGAACATGTTACCGAATGCCACACCAAAGACCAATGCAGGAACTGCACCACCAATCGCTAGACCCCAATCCCATGAATTGCGCCATTTGGTATTTTCCAGTTTTGAGCGATAGTCAAAACCGACCGGACGCAGGAACAGGGCAAACAGGACCAGCAACAGGGCCCAGTACATGCCGGAGAAGGCAGTTGCATAGACCATTGGCCAGGCAGCGAATAACGCACCGCCGGCAGTAATAAACCAAACTTGGTTACCGTCCCAGTGCGGTGCAATAGTATTGATCGCTGCACGGCGCTCACTATCATTTTTGCCCACAAATGGCATGATCGCCATGGAGCCCATATCGAAGCCATCGGTGAGGGCAAAGCCAATCAGCAATACGCCGACCAGCACCCACCAAATGATTTTTAATAATTCATATTCGATCATGCTTGAGTCTCCCCATTTGCCTTCTCTGCAGCTGCAAGCTTTTCAAAATGGTATTTACCGGTATGCAGTGAGCTTGGGCCAAGACGTGAGAACTTGATCATCAGATACATTTCAATAATCAGTAACACGGTATAGAATGCTGCCAATGCAAGGATTGAACCCCAGACATCACCTGTGCTTAAGCTTGATGCTGAAAGATGCGTCGGTAATACCTCACCAATGGTCCAAGGTTGACGACCTACTTCTGCTACATACCAGCCGGTTTGCGCAGCAACCCAAGGTAAAGGCAGTGCAAATAAAGCAAATTTCAATAACCATGGTTTGTTTTCTGCATTACGTTTTGCTACCGCAAAAGTTGCCAGTGCAAATAGAAGTAGCATCAGGAAGCCGGAAGCTACCATGGCACGGAAGGCCCAGAACAGACTTGGTACGTGTGGAATGGTATCTTTAGCGGCTGCTTTGATTTGCTCATCAGAGGCATCAACGACATTTGGCGTGTATTTCTTTAGCAGCAGACCATAACCGAGGTCTTTTTGACTTTCTTCAAAAGCGGTTTTCAGTTCTGGAGACTGATCACCCGCACGTAATTTTTCCAGTTGTGAATAGGCCACCATACCATTACGGATACGCGCTTCATGCTGAACCAGCAGGTCTTTAATACCTGTGACTTGTTCAGTCGTAGAGCGTGTAGCGATCAGACCCATCACATAAGGAATTTTCACTGCATAATCTGTAGTCATGGTTTCCTTATTCGGAATACCGAACAAAGTAAAAGGTGCAGGTGCAGGGTGGGTATCCCATTCTGCTTCAATTGCTGCCAGTTTGGTTTTCTGTACATCGCCCAGCTCATAACCTGATTCATCACCCAGTAAAATCACCGAAAGTGTAGAGGCAAGCCCGAAGATGGCTGCAATGGCAAAAGAACGGCGTGCAAACGGCAAGTCACGTTTTTTCAGCATGTAATAACTTGAAATGGCCAGTACAAAAATAGCACCTGTGACATAACCGGCAGATACGGTATGCACAAATTTAACCTGAGCGACCGGGTTAAAAATCAGTGCAGCAAAGTCCACCATTTCCATACGCATGGTTTCATAGTTAAATGCCGAACCGACCGGGTTTTGCATCCAGCCATTGGCGACCAGAATCCAGAGTGCGGACATGTTCGAGCCTAAAGCCACCAGCCAGGTTACGGCCAGATGTTGCACTTTGGACAGACGATCCCAACCAAAGAAGAACAAGCCAATAAATGTCGATTCAAGGAAGAAGGCCATCAAACCTTCAATCGCCAGCGGTGCACCGAAAATATCACCGACATAATGCGAGTAATATGCCCAGTTGGTTCCGAACTGGAACTCCATGGTCAGGCCGGTGGTTACCCCTAAGGCAAAGTTAATACCAAACAGTTTTCCCCAGAACTTGGTCATGTCTTTATAGATTTCTTTGCCGGAAATCACATAGGTGGTTTCCATAATGGCAAGCAAAAAAGCCAGGCCTAAAGTCAGTGGAACAAAAATAAAGTGATACATCGCGGTCATGGCGAACTGGAACCGCGAGAGATCGACCACGCTTTCAGAAATCATCAACGTGTCTCCTGGATTTGGGAAGGATTGCCGGCGATACGCTCGGCGACTTGGTTATCAAAATTTTTAGGAATCGTAGGCGCATCAAACCAGATATTTTTAATTACCATCAGTAGAATAACCTTGATAATTAAAATAGCGGTTATTTCTCTAACCACTCTCTGGTTTAGATTTTTGGGAACTAAGCTCATTCGACTAAGCCTGTTATATGACTTGTTGTATATTATTAATCTATTGTAACTAAAAAATAAATAGACGATACAGTTTAAATAAATATATATTTATAAGTATTTGAAAATGATAAATATATATTTATATAAGTTAAAATTTATTCTAAATATTTTTTATTATTTTATGTAATTTTTTTGATTTTTAAATCCGACTAAAATGCTTATATTTATATATTTGAATGTAGATTATTTTAGTTGGATTAATATTTTTTAATCTGATTAAAATGCTTGGTTTTAAAATAAAGAATAAAATTAATCTAACTAAATTGGTTGGTTTTATAAGAGTTGAATATCAGTATCATAATCTTTCACATCATATTTATATTGATAAAAAACACACCAAAAAAAGAACATGCTGGAGGCATGTTCTTTTTAAGCTTTGTGAGGGAGACTGGACTTAGAAGTCGTAACGCATGCCTAGAGAAAGACCTAGGCTGTCTTCACCGCGTGCGCCACTTACAGCATTGGTACGACCTTGTGCCCAAGGGGTAAGGTTTGAGTTTTCATCATTTAGTACAGTTGCTATGTTGCCATAAATGCGGACTGTTGGATCTAAACGGTGTTCAAGTCCGATTGCCAGTAAAGTTGCATTCGCATCATCGGCATCCACATCGCGGTGGAATACTTCACCACGGAATGAGGTTTTTGGTGCAAATTTATATTCACCGGCTACACCAAATACTTGTGCATCTGGGTTTGCTTCAGAATTATCATGTTGAAGGAATTGGTATAAACCGCCCAGATTGAATTCAGGGGTGATTTTGTAAGCACCAGCAATACGGAAACCATCGCGCTCACCACGGGCAGCTTCTTCTTCATAGTGTTCATAGGCAGCAGCGAAATCAACTTTACCTTCTTTATAGGTTAAAGCGAGGTCATATGCTTTATCTTTGTCCTTGGCACCATCTTTAGTAGCATCCGGACTATTAGTTTCATGTAGTGACATCGCACCTAATACGTTGAAACCGCCAGCAAATTTTGGTGATTTATATTCAATGGTATTGGCATTACGTTCATCAAAACGCAGGTTGCCTACACGCGTGACGTTACGAACGTCACCGACCATATCACCAAAGAAGTTGACCGGGCCACGTGCTACTTTGAATGGGCTGTCAAAACGGCCGATACGCGCTTGACCGAAATCACCTTTTAAACCAACAAAAGTATCACGAGTTGCAAATTCAACATCATCATTTGCAGAACCACTTGCAAAGTTAATTTCCTGTTCGATTTGACCAAATACGGTCATACCGTTTTCTAATTTTTGTTCAGCTTTAAAGCCTAGGCGTGAAGAGTTTGAAGAAAGACCTACTTCGTTATAATCCTGGCCATCATCCAGATAATCTAAAGAAACGTGTGCACGACCATACACTTTAACATCAGCAGCAGCTGCCATCACTGGTGTTAAAATTGTTGCCCCGATTGCTAATGCAGATAACGTTTTTTTCATGTGTTGCTCCAATAAAGACTTTTTTATTCATCGTCTTAAAAACAAGTTTCAGTATTGTTTTGAAACATCTACTGCTCTATGGGTGCCAAGTATTCATTACAAATAAGTCAATATGATTAAGGAAATATTTCAGAAATATTAAAGACAATCATTACCTTATTTTTTATAGGATTATGAGTGGGGTAAGCAGGATTGATGCAAATACAGCTAAGCTCGGTGTTTGCTGCAAAACTTAAAAATAGGCTAGGTGACTTTTATTGATATTTTAGTGGCTTAATTTAGGGTGAAATACATCAGACATAAAAAATGGAGCCGAAGCTCCATTTTTAGATATTAAGAATAGCTTAAAGGGCAGCTTTAATTTTCTCAGCCAGCGCTTTAATTTTTTCCTGGTCGCCCATCTGTGCAGCATGTTTGCCCAGATTATGCAAAGAGGTAGGAACCAGATGGAAATGTACGTGTGGTACGGTCTGACCCGCTGCGGCCCCTGATAATTGCATCAGCACGATACCGTCCACACCTAAACCTTTTTCAATGGCTTTTGCAACTTTCTGTACGATCTGAATCGTATAGGCTGCAGCTTCAGGGGGTAGATCCAGTAAAGTGATCGCCGGAGTTTTCGGAACCACGAGAGTATGACCTTCTGCCTGAGGCATGATGTCCATAAATGCAAGAACCTGGTCATCTTCATACACTTTTATCGCAGGAAGTTCACCGCGTAGAATTCGTGCAAAAGTATTCTGATCATCATAAGTCATAAGTATATTCCTTGAGCGTCATTAAACTGAATTATTTACAGTTCAATTCTTTCTGACGATCTTTGATCGCGTCAAGACGTTGTTGCTCTTTTTCCGAGAATTTTGGCTTGGTTGTATAGCAATTGTCATTACCAAACTTGGCTTTTGCTTCAGGATCTTTGAAACAGAAACCTTTAGACGCATAAATCACGTCATGATCATTTTTTAATTTTTTGCACTCTTGTTCAGATGCAAGAACCGATGTTGAAGCCCCGAACAAAGTTGCAAAGCCAATCAATGCTGCAACAGAAAATTTCTTCATGAGAGTTTCCTCTGGGTTATCCACTATATGTGCCTGCCTACTAGTCACAATATGAGGTTTCGTTATCATTATTCAATGGCGAGATATTACTCGATGGTAATATTACTCCATGATTCATACATTTTCACAGCACTGGAAAAATCACTGTTTTTATCCGACAGATCGCTGGCCGCCTGAATCAGATTCTGGGTCAACGAGAGCACAGGCGCAGAAAGTTTGGCTTCACGTGCAAGGTCGATTGCAATGCCTGTATCTTTGGCCAAGAGTGGCAGGGCAAAGGTTACAGGAAAACTGCGGTTTAAAATACGCTGTGGCAATACGGTTTCAGTCACCATACTTTTACCACTTGAAGCATTAATACAATCCAGTGCTTCATGCAGGTTTACCCCATGCGCTTTCAAGGTAGTAAAGCCCTCAGCAACGGCACACAGGTTTACAGCCATTAACATATTATTTACGGCCTTCACTGCAAAACCCGCGCCAGATTCACCGACATGCTTGATCAGCTTGCCAAATGCCTGCATCGCAGGAAGGGCTTTTTCATAGCCCTCTGCATTACCGCCCACCATCACGGTTAATGTACCATTTTCAGCACCAACGGTTTGGCCGCTGACCGGTGCATCCAGAAAGATTACCCCATGTTTAGCCAGTTGTACTGCCAGTTTTTGGGCAGAATCCGGTACACCACTGGTGCAGTCGACCCAGACTGAACCGGATTTAAGCGGTAAATTTTCCAGAAGTCGTTCAACGTCAGCGCTAGTTGGCAAGCATGAAAAAATCACATCTGCCTGTACGGCCTGTTCCAGTGTGACGGCTTGGGTGCCATATTCAGCCGCATGTTGCTCTGCTTTGTTAAAGCTGCGGTTCCAGACATAGACCGTATCAAACTGCTTGGGTAAATGTGCAGCCATACGAAAACCCATTGCACCTAGGCCGATAAATGCCACTGACTGAATCATGCTGTACCCTCTGAATATGTTTAAAGCTATTTAATATTTTTTTCTGGTGCGGGGAATCTACACTAAACATCAAGACGTGTAGAGCGCTGCACCAGCCAGGTCGTCATTTTGGGCCAGAATGTATTTGCCGTTTTCTGGTTCGACATTAGTCCAAGATGACCACCCGGTATAAGAGTAAACGTCTTATCTTGGCTACTTGTCAATTCCATCAAAGGCTTAGCTGACTGTTCTGTGACAATCTGATCGGTTTGACCTGCACCTACCAACAGGGAGCAGCTGATATTTTTAAGATTAACGACACGGCCATCCAAAGTGATAGAACCCTGTTTTAAAGGATTTTGCAGCCATAAATGCAGCACCATGTCCTGATTAATCCCACCTGGATAATCAATCATCTTGTTCAGGAAATTTCCCATGGTGGCATGTTCATAGACATCTTCGACATGATCCAGATTCAGCAAAAACTGCTTCTGGCTTTTGAGCCAGCCGATCGGATCGAGTAACTTGAAGCCCAAGGCATTTACAATACCCGGCGTATGAATATATTGCTTCGGGATCAGTCCTTGATGAATGGCTTGTTGCAAATTCTTATTTTTAGAAATCAGTTTATTAGTCGTAGAAAAAAGTTTGCCGACACGTCCTGACGCATAACTGTCGATAGGACTGCCCACCACGATCAGATTCTTGACATGTTCAGGCGAATGCAAGGCGGTATAGAGCGTGACAAACACGCCAGCCATACTCCAGCCGTGCAAGGAAATGAACTGACTGCCCGAATGCTTGCAGATGGTTTCAATGGATTGAGGAATGGCGGCATCGATAAAAGATAAAAAATTCAGGTGACGATGCTTAAAGTTAAAGCGTTTCCATTCCACCAGATAGACATCAAAACCGCTATGCTGAAAATGCTTGACCAGAGAGCGATAAGGATACAGATCATAGATATCCATATTAATCGCCAAGGGTGCGATAAAAACCAGAGGCTCCTTATATTTTTTTTCGGGTGAAGCGTAATAACGAATCTTGCAAAACTCGGTGCCGGCAATATATTCAAAAGGGGTTTTTTGCGACAGGATCAGTGAGGAGGCATTAAACACCCGGGTACTAAGGTGTTTCAATTTTTTTTGCTGGCGCTGAAAGTTTTGTTTTAACTGAATCATGTAAATAAAATATCCGTATCCGCGGGAGGATTGATCGAAGTCTAAGCAATAATCGCTTATTATGCCTTGACCTGAAATAGCTTAGGCGCTCAAAATGTTGGCAAATTTTTACAAAAGGCAGCCCGAGGGCTGAGGTAAAGCGATGAGCCAGCAAGACGATATTTCTTACCAATTAGAAACTTTAGCCATTCGTACCGGCCATACCCGCACTTTTGAAGGTGAGCATGGCGAACCGATTTTTCTAACATCGTCCTTTGTTTATGAAAATGCTGCAGAAGCCGCAGCCAAATTCTCAGGCCAGGAACCGGGCAATATCTATTCTCGCTTTACCAATCCGACCGTTGCCATGTTTGAAAAGCGTCTGGCTGCACTTGAAGGTGCAGAGCGCGCCGTCGCCACCAGTTCGGGTATGGCAGCTATTATGGCAGTGATGATGGCTTTTTTAAAAGCGGGCGACCATGTGATTTGTTCACGTGCAGTCTTCGGTTCTACGGTTTCCATGTTTGAAAAATATGTCGCAAAATTTGGCGTCAGCGTTGATTTCGTCGATTTGACCGATCTTGATGCATGGAAAAATGCCATCAAGCCTGAAACCAAAATTCTCTTTGTTGAATCTCCATCCAATCCTTTAGCAGAAGTAGCCGATATACAGGGACTCGCCGATATTGCGCATGCCAATAATGCTTTACTGGCGATTGATAACAGCTTCTGTACACCTGTGTTACAACAACCACTCAAATTTGGTGCAGACTTGGTAGTGTATTCTGCGACTAAATATCTGGATGGTCAGGGCCGCGCCTTGGGTGGTGCTGTCGTAGGTAATCACAAGTTACTAGAAGAAATCTTCGGCTACGTGCGTACCACAGGCCCGTCAATGAGCCCATTCAATGCTTGGGTCTTCCTGAAAGGCTTGGAGACACTACGTTTGCGTATGCGTGAACATTCAGCAAGTGCTCAGCAACTGGCTGAATTTTTGAATCAGCATCCAAAAGTAGAAAAAGTATATTATGCGGGCCTGCCTGAGCATGTCGGTCATGAACTGGCAGCAAAACAGCAGAGCGGTTTTGGCGGTATTGTGTCTTTTGAAGTCAAAGGTGGCCGTGAGGAAGCGTGGACTGTCATTGACAATACCCAGTTTATTTCGATTACCGGCAATCTGGGCGATGTAAAATCGACTATTACCCATCCGGCGACCACGACACACGGTAAATTGTCGCCTGAAGCCAAAGAAGCCGCTGGTATTCGTGAAGGTTTAATTCGCGTATCTGTTGGTTTGGAAGAGATTGGTGATATTATCCAGGATATTCGTCGCGGTTTAGACCTGATTTAATTTTATAAATTTATGTTCGGAGATATTTATGAACATTAACATGTTGATGCAGCAAGCTCAGCGCATGCAGAAAGAAGTTGAAAACAACGTAAAAAAAGCCAAAGAAGAGCTTGCGCAAACTGAAGTGCATGCCGAGGCGGGTGGCGGTCTGGTGAAAGTAACCATGACTTGCCGTAACGTAGTGAAGCGTATCGAAATCAATCCTGAATTACTTCAGGATGATCCAGACATGATCGAGGACCTGATTGCAGCTGCAATGAATGATGCAGCACGTCAGGCAGAAGTGGTATTTGACGAAAGAATGAAAGCAGCAAACTCAGGCATGGGTTTGCCGCCTGGTCTTGCAGGTATGTTCTAAGGAAGAATGCGCAATGTTTAGTGATCGTTTTGATCAACTCGTTCAAGCATTACGCATTTTGCCAAGCGTTGGGCCGAAATCGGCTCAACGTATGGCATTGCATATGATCATGAAAAATCGTGAGGGTGCTATTGGTCTGGCACATGCGCTGACTGAGGCAACCAATTACATTCATGAATGTTCAGTCTGTCATTCTCTGACCGAAGACGAAGTCTGCAATATTTGCAGCTCTCTGGATCGTGATGATGAACTGCTCTGTGTAGTGGAATCACCTGCAGATGTCATGGCGATTGAGCAAAGTGGTAGTTTCAGAGGTAAATATCATGTATTGGGCGGACATTTATCGCCACTGGATGGTATTGGTCCCGAAGAAATCGGTATTCCGTACTTATTGCATCGTTTGGCCAATGGTCAGGTGAAAGAAGTGATTCTGGCAACCAATGCCACGGTAGAAGGTCAGGCTACGGCGCATTATCTGGTTGAGGCCAGTAAGCATTTGCCGATCCAGATGACCCGAATTGCCCAGGGCGTACCACAAGGTGGTGAGCTGGAATATGTCGACAGTCATACCTTGAGTCAGGCAGTACATAACAGGATGCGCATGAAGTAAGCTAAGCTTAAATATCTTGTTAGTTTTAATATAAAAAAGATATTAATTAGAATATAAATCCTGATAAGTAAGCGCCATTTTTTAGGAAATAGGGCAGAATTGACGTTATTTTTTATACAAAAATTCTATAGATCAGTTAATATGGATCTATCGAGAATCTAATCTTAGACTCAGTTCTATGTTTCAATTTATTCAACATCAAAACGACTTAACTCATGTGCTGAAGCTGATGGATCAGAATTCAGTGTATGGGCTGGATACCGAGTTTATCAAGGTTGATACCTTATGGCCTAAGCTGGGTGTTTTTCAGATTAACGTAGACAATAAGGTCTATTTGTTGGATGGAACCACGCTAGATCTGACTGAGTTCCTTAATAAAATTTTTAACGCACAGCAGAATATTTTTCATGCCTGTAGTGAAGATATCGACCTGATCTATCACTATACCCAGAAGAAATCGCTGAGTAATGTATTTGACACTCAGGTTGGCATGTCTTTTCTTGGGCATGGTCTGCAAGTCAGCTATCAAAATGCATTGAAGCAGATGCTGGAAGTCGATATCGAAAAAGACCAGACCCGTTCTGACTGGTTGGCGCGTCCACTCAGTTCCGAACAGTTGCTCTATGCTGCCAATGATGTGCATTATCTGGTGCAACTGTCAGAGAAAATTAAACAGGATCTGGATTCGAAAGATCTGCTGGATTTTGCCTTGCAAGATTGCCGTTTTCTGACTCAGGAAATTGGCGAAGATACCCCAACTGCCTTGTTGTATCAGGATGTCGGCAATTACCGGCATTCACGCCGTCAGCTGATGCAATTGCAGCAATTAATGGTTTGGCGTGATCAGATTGCCAAAGCACTGAATCAGCCACGCAGTTTCATTTTGAAAAATGCCAGCATGATTGATCTGGTGGAAAAATTCCCGCGCAATAATTTCCAGCTGAGTCATGTGAAAGACATTCGTTCGAATGTGGTTCGTGAGCATGGTAAAACCATTTTAGATTTACTGAAATTCCTGCCGGAGCCGGCAAATTGGCCTTTACGTCTGGCACGTCCAATTCGCCACTCTTCCAAAGATATTGGCGAAAAAATTGATTCAATTATTCAGAATGTAGTCAATGAAACTTCAATTCCGAAAGAAGTGCTGATGCGCAAGAAATGGTTGAATGCACTGTATCAGCATGTAGTTTTTCACAAGGATGAACAGGATCTGCCGGATTATCTGCTTGGCTGGCGCTATGAGTTATTAACTCAGCCACTGATTCAGGTATTGCATCAGGATGAATCTTATCTGTCTACCCAGATGAAAGTCAGCGAGTGATTGGTTGCAGGATTGGTTAAAGAAAAAGCAATTATACAAAATCACGACTGATGCATGAGACGTGGCTAATGTTTCTGTCTTTTTTTTGATGTATCCTTGCGGTTGTTTTTCCAGAAAAGTCGTTTGAAATATGCAAGTGTCTATCTACAAATCCAGCAAAAAAAGTGAAATGTATCTGTATGTGGCGCGTCCTGCGAATGAAAGCGAAGCTGAAACATTCGAACCTTTAAGCGTATTGACTGAAGCAGTACAGGCAGCATTTGGACGTGCGACTTTTGTCATGCATCTTGAATTAAGCGAATCACGTAAACTGGCACGTGCCAATGTCTTGCATGTCATGGATTCTATTGAAACCCGCGGTTTCTTCCTGCAAATGCCGCCAGAAGGCTTGATTGATCCAAATGCTGTGGCACCAGAAGGTTTACGCGGTGCTTAATGTTGATTCAGGAGTTGTGAAATGAATGGTTATGTGGGTGTATTAGACTCAATTCCTGAACAGAGCATTGCCGTTGCAGTTTATCTGCTCGGCAGCCTGATTGCTTTATGGTGCTGGTATGGCGTGACCAAGCGTCTGCCTAAACCCATGGGCGGTTTTTTGTGGATTGTGGCCTTTGCCATTCTGCTAACACCGACGGTATCTGAGGGGTCGAATGCATCCATTGCACCCGCGATCTTTGGTCTGTTATTTGGGGTGCTGACCAAAGAGCAGTCCCTGGTTTGGATTAATGCGTCACTTATTTTATTTGTCATTGGGATTGGATCTGTGGTTGGCTATTGCTGGTCGACCTATGTGTCGAACAAAAGCAATATTCGTGTTCACGAGAAAAGTTCACCGCTGTAAGTAAAAAATAAGGTTCAATCATGTCTGCTGATATTCAACAATTTTCAGGTACCGATCAGTACATTGCGACTGACAGTTTAAAACTTGCGGTGAAAGCTGCACGCAGTTTGCAAAAACCGTTGCTGGTCAAAGGTGAGCCGGGTACAGGTAAGACTTTGCTGGCCGAGCAAGTCGCAGAAAGTCTGGGTTTGAAGCTGATCACCTGGCACATCAAGTCCACTACCAAAGCACAACAAGGCCTGTATGAATACGATGCCGTATCCCGCTTGCGCGATAGTCAGTTGGGTGATGACCGTGTCTATGACATCAAGAACTACATCAAGCCGGGTAAATTATGGGAAGCGTTTACCAGTGAAGAGCGCTGTGTCCTGTTGATTGATGAAATTGATAAGGCAGACATCGAGTTTCCAAATGACTTGCTGCATGAACTCGATAAAATGTCGTTCTATGTGTACGAGACTGGCGAGACCATTACCGCAACTCAGCGCCCAATCGTGATCATTACCTCAAATAATGAAAAAGAATTACCAGATGCTTTCCTGCGTCGTTGCTTCTTCCATTACATCGAATTTCCAGATGAAGCCACCATGCGTGAAATCATCGATGTGCATTTTGCCAATATCTCGACCACATTGGTCAATGAAGCTTTGCAAGTTTTCTTTAAATTGCGCCAGATTCCGGGTTTGAAAAAACCACCTTCAACATCTGAATTGATTGACTGGCTCAGCCTGCTCATGGCTGACGACATGCCGGAAGATATTCTGCGCAATACTGATAAATCCAAAGCAATTCCACCTCTATACGGCGCCTTGATTAAAAATGAGCAAGATGTACAGTTGCTTGAACGTCTAGCATTTATGTCACGTCGTTAAGGGAGAAACACGCATGTTTGTGCGACTGTTTTATACCTTACGCAAATACGGCGTACCGGTATCGACCCGTGAGTTGATTGATCTGAATCAGGCGATTGCTGCAGGTCTGGTGTTTGCTGATCAGGATGAATTCTATAAGCTGGCCAAAACCGTCATGGTCAAAGACGAGCGCTATTTCGACAAGTTCGATCGCGCCATGAAAGATTATTTTGATGGTATCGCGACCTTTGATCTGGATGAACTGCTAAATCAGGTGCATAAGCTGCCCAAAGACTGGTTCGATCTCGAATTACTCGAGAAGCATCTGACCCCAGAGCAGCGCGAAGAGCTGAAAAAAGCCGGATCGCTGGAAGAGCTGATGAAAATGCTAGAAGAGCGTCTGCGCGAACAGCATAAAAAACATCAGGGTGGTAACAAGATGATTGGTACCGGTGGGACTTCACCCTTTGGTGCTTATGGCGATCATCCTGAAGGCGTGCGTATTGGCGGGCCGGGGCGTAAGCGTTCTGCGGTGAAAGTCTGGGAGCAGCGTCAATACCGCAATCTGGACGATGAGCAGATTTTGGGTAGCCGCCAGATGCAGATGGCATTGCGCCGTTTGCGTAAGTTTGCCCGTCAGGGTGCAGCCGAAGAACTGGATATTGATGGTACGATTCGTGAAACGGCTAAGCAGGGTATTCTGGATGTACAACTGATGCCGGAGCGTCGTAACCGCATCAAAGTTTTAATGCTGTTCGATGTCGGTGGTTCGATGGATGCGCATATTGCCCAGTGTGAAAAGTTGTTCAGTGCTGCGAAAACCGAATTCAAAACCCTGGAATATTTTTATTTCCATAACTGTCTGTATGACTATGTCTGGAAAGACAATATCCGTCGTTCCAGTTCACGCATGAATACCTGGGATTTGTTCAATACCTATGGCCGTGATTACCGCGTGATTGTGGTCGGTGATGCCAGTATGGCACCGTATGAGCTGAATTCTGTCGGTGGTTCTGTTGAATATATGAATGATGAGGCTGGGCAAGTCTGGTTGCAGCGTCTGCGTCAGCATTTTGATAAAACCGCCTGGCTGAATCCTGAAGAAGAAAAATACTGGCATTACACCCATACGATTGGTCTGATCCAGCAAATATTTGAAAATCATATGTTTCCAATGACATTAAAAGGCATTGAAGACATGACTAAATATCTGGCGCGTTAATTCCATTTATCTATAAGTGACTTTAGTTGGAGTTATTAGTGATTTAAAACAAATTATTCTAGTATGAAGTCACTCATTATCTTTTATTTAAAATCTCGGGCATGATTATGACTCATCAAATTAATGGTATTGCCTTACCCAATGAAGAGGGTTTTTTTGGTCAATATGGCGGTCAGTTTATTCCACCCGATCTGAAACAGGCCATGGATGATATTAATGTGGCCTATCAGGAAATTCGTCAGACTGAAGAATTTCAGAATGAATTGAAAGACCTATTTGCTCATTATGTCGGTCGTCCAAGTCCACTATTTCATGCCAAACGTCTTTCTGAACAGCTCGGTGGAGCCCAGATTTATTTGAAACGTGAAGATCTGAACCATACTGGCGCGCACAAGATTAATCATTGCCTAGGTGAAGCACTACTGGCCAAATATATGGGCAAGACCAAAGTCATCGCAGAAACTGGTGCCGGCCAGCATGGTGTTGCTTTGGCAACTGCATGTGCCTTGGTGGGTATTCCGTGTGAAATTCATATGGGGCAGGTGGATATCGAAAAAGAGCATCCAAACGTCGTCAAGATGAAAATTCTGGGTGCCAAGCTGATTTCTGTGACTCGCGGTACAGCCACACTCAAAGATGCAGTCGACAGTGCTTTTGAAGAATATTTGAAAGATCCGAAAAATTACATCTATGCTATCGGTTCGGTGGTTGGACCGCATCCATTTCCGATGATGGTTCGTGATTTTCAGTCGATTATTGGTGATGAAATTAAAGTTCAGGCCAATGAACGTTTTGGTGCAAATCCTGATTATGTCGTTGCCTGTGTCGGTGGGGGTTCCAATGCAGTGGGCGCATTCACTGCATTTTTAAATGAACCAGATGTGAAACTGGTAGGCGTTGAGCCGGCAGGTCATGGTTTAGATACCGATATGCATTCAGCTACTTTGACCTTAGGTAAACCGAGCCAGTTACATGGGATGGCCTGTTATGTGCTTGAAGATGAACAAGGCGAGCCATTGCCAGTGCATTCAATTGCTTCTGGTCTGGATTATCCGGGTGTGGGGCCGCAGCATAGCTTGCTTAAAGATTTGGGTCGGGTTGAGTATACGACTGCAACCGATCAGGAATGTCTGGATGCATTTATGACCTTGTCCCGTGTAGAAGGGATTGTGCCTGCACTAGAAAGTTCGCATGCGGTGGCTTGGGCAATTCGTGAAGCGGGTAAATTGCCAAAAGATACCAAAATTGTGGTGAACTTATCGGGTCGTGGTGATAAAGACTCAGATTACGTCGCAGAAAAATTAGGTCTAAACTGATTTTATTCAGAATGTTCATATAAAAAAATCCCGATACACGTACCGGGATTTTTTATGCATCAGATATAAAACTTTATCTTGATGTCACTTAAGTGATCTTCAAATGCCTTAGAGAAGGCTAGATGATGTTTTAACCTGAGATATATTGCTGTAACTGTTCAATCAATTTACGTTGGTCATCCATGGCGGCCTTGACCAAATCCCCAATTGAAATCAGACCGATCAGTTTTTCATGTTCGACCACGGGTAAGTGGCGTAGGTGGCGTTCAGTCATCAGAGATAAACAGTCTTCTACGCTAGTAGCTGTATTTACGGTAATCACTTTAGAGGTCATGATCTCATTAACAGTGGTGTCGAATGAGGTTCTTTGCATCAGCGCGATTTTACGCGTGTAATCCCGCTCTGACAAAATCCCCACCACATTGTCTTCATGGGTTACCACAAGCGCCCCGATTCCTTTGTCGGCCATCAAGGTGATGGCTTCTAAAACAGTAGAATCTGGACGGATGGTATAAATAGCTTGATGCATTTTTTCACTGAGCACCTGTGCCACATTGGTCATGCTTAATCATCCTTATTGGTTAATTTATTATTAATCCTAGAGTATGTATTCAACCTGAACATCTCTAAGTGTTTAGGTTTTAGTCTTTATAAATAGCATGTTATTTAAGCAATGTGCAGTCTTTGTTGCGAAAAAAACAGATGACGCATCTGTGCAGCAGTCAGTTTGAGTTTGGTTCCATTGGTGTTGAACAGGGCTGGCGTAACATTCAGTCGCGACAGGGTCGGCAATAATGCATTTTCAAAATCTTCAGAATTGATTTTACGCGGGATGTAATCCGGCCAATGCTGCTGGGCATAATTTTTAGCATCCAGCGGATTGAGCCAGAATGGGAAGATGCAGTCTTCCTGGTCACGCATCATCGCCCAGCCTTGGTGATATGCGCCCCATAGCTCGCCACAATTCATCAAAGATTTAAGCATCGTGATCTTTAACAGAAAGTTTTTGCAGATCGGATCAAATTGAATAATTTTTCGTGGTTTCATTAGAATAAAGTGCTATTGGAGTTCAGGCTCTATTCTAGAAACTTTATATGAAATTACTGTTTCAGCTTTGCAAGGATTCGTAAGAAAATATGTATTGATTGCTACTTATTGAAAAAAGGGCATAAAAAAACGCCACCTAGGTGACGTTTCTTTATGCTTGCATGGTGGCCATGTTCTGCCAGTACTGGGCTTTGAGTGAATCTCGTTCTACACGGAAACCTTGATAATAAAGTTCTGCTAAAAAGAGTGCTGCTTTACCATGGCCTGCACGAGCGGCTTCTTCAAGCTGTTTTACCGCATCAGCAAAGTTCATTTGCGATTGAATGGTATTCACGGCATCTGCGTACAGATGTTCCAGATCGTGTTGAGAGAGTTGATGTATCATATAAAAACTCCTTAATTTTAATTATGATTACAGGATAGACTATTTAGTCTAAATACAAATATAAATTAGTATTGTTAAACTAATATTACAAAATAATGGAAAAGTCAACTATTCGATTTTATTTGTTTACTTAAGTTATAGTTTAACTGATTAAACTATACACAACTATAAATATTATTAAGCTACATTGTAAATGGATAGCAAACAATAAGGAGAAGGCCATGATGACAAGAACTTTAGATGGTGTGAAATTTGATATGCCTCCGACTGCAGGTCAAATTATGGAACTTGCCGATTTGCATCGTAAAAAACTCGATCAAGCTATATTCAGTAAATATACCCATCTAGGCGATTATGGGCTGGCACAACGTAAAGAAGTCTACGACTTTACCCGGGCGCTGGACGAAAACCAGCGTGAGCAGTTTTATAAACTCTATAATGGTGAGCTGGTCCGCATTGCAGATGAGGATCGTCTGCATCCGCCTGAAGCAGAAGCCGGTTTAAGTAAATTTGCAATTGCACTGGTATTACTTGTTGTTGCATTGGTGTTGTATTCAACAATTATTACTAGAATAATGAATTAATGCCCAAAATAGCAGGATTCAGCTCTTGTGAATATTCAGTGCGCTGACTTGAACTTATGTAACTGCGACCATACACTACCTCTAACCTGAGGTAGTGTATGTCTATAGATACAGAAAAACTAAGCCAATTTTTCAGCAGAATCAAACTGGAACAGATTTATAACAGTGTGGTTATTTTTATTATTGCGGTCATTCTACTTTTAGCCGCATTTGCTTTATATCGTCCGCTTAGCCTTTCCCAAGTCACCCAGATTCAACAACTGTCTAAACAGCAAAACCTTCCCCAAACCCAAGATATGGCACTCGCCTTGTTAGAGCAGCAGCATATCCGTCGTGGGCAGTACCTTAAATTGATGCAGGCTTATCAGCAGGAATCGCTTCGGGCACGTCAGCTTCCGCCGGTCTCTGTGGAGATGCCTTAGGCATAGGATTTGTTGGTAGGTAATAATTGGCATCCCTTAAATTCTGTTCCAAACGCATTTTCAAAGCATTTTGATCCAGTTCTTTATTGACAACGACCAGGGTTAAGCGATCAGGATGAAAATGCTTTCGCACTGCATTTTGTACATCTGCCGCTGTGATTTTAGCCAAGCGTTCTGGATAACTGGATAAATAATCAGTTTGCTCACTATAAAAACCCATATTGCCTAGCTGGGCATTAATGGTGGCATTACTGCTGTAATTATTAGGAAAAGCACGTAACATGCCTGCTTTGGTTTCTTCCAGATGCTGAGTATCAATAGGTTGACTGACAAAGTTGATAAATGCTTGATGTGCGACCTGAATGCTATCTAGCAGTTGATCCTGACGCGTGGAATACTTAAAGCTGAATACGCCCGGTGCCTGACTAAAGCTCAACGAACTATAAGCGCCATAAGTAAAACCACGTTTCACCCGCAGTTCCTGCATCAATACCGCATTAAATCCGCTACCGCCAAACATGCGATTGGCGACCTCTAAAGCCAGTTTATCTTCAGTAAAGCGGGTTGGGCCTAAATGCCCAAAAGTGACATGCGCCTGAGACGAGTTATAGGGTAGATGTACTACTTCAAAGCCAGATTGAATTTCAGGCTGTGGCAATGTTTCTGCTTTTTGCCCTTGAGGTAAGTTGCCGGCAATTCGTTCAGACAGTTCGAGTGCCTGTTTCGGGCTGAGTTTGCCAGTAAGGGCAATATTCATATTTTGCGCCACCAAAAACTGATCACGAAATTTTTTCAATAATTCTGCATTAATTTTCTTGGTGCTGCCTTGGGTGCCGCTGATTGGTTCTGCATAAGGGTGCTGACCATATAAAGCGCGATAAAAACGGATATCCATCAGTCGGCTTGGGTTTTCCTGCAGCTGTTTTTGTCCCACTTGGGTATTGCTTAAAGCCAGATTAATGCTGGACGGTTTAAATGACGCATTCTTAAGAACCTCCATCAGCATGCTCAATGCGGGTTCCAGTTTTTCCGGGTCTGAAAGCGTACGCAGACGGACCACAAACATGTCCCGATAGGCTTGTACGCTGAATTGTGCTCCGGTTTGGTCAAAAACTTCCGCTACCTGATTGGCGCTATATTTGTCGGTTCCTTCACGCATCAACTTGGCTGCCATATTGGATAGGCCATATAGACCTTTGGTAATTTCCTGATCACGAGCCGAACCGGCATTAAAGGTCAGCTGGATATCTACCATGGGAAGATCCTGCGTTTCAACGAACAGTGTACGTACCTTATAGCGATTGTTCAGGTCATGAATATAAGGCGCCTGAAATTCTCGTTGCTGATTAATATTTTTTAAACTTTGCAGTAAAGGGATAGACTGTAACTGACTGGGGTTGTCATTTTGGTCAGGTTGAGGGTTAAGATAGTTTTCTGCATGGGTAGCCGAGCTAAGACTTAAAGTTGAAATAAGCAAAAATGGACGAAGCTGAAGCATTATAATCCCCGTTGCTGGGTGTTTTGTTCGGGTGAGAGATAAAGCGTGCTGAGATTCTCACGCACAAAATAGGCGTTGGCGACGCGCTGGATATCCTGAACACTGACACTTTCAAAGTGTTTCGGTAATTCATCCATCAGCCGATAACTCAAGCCATTGACCTCTAGATTTCCAATCATTTTGGCTTGTCCGGCACTATCATCCTGGCTATAGATCAAATTGGAAATAAAGCGGGTACTGATACGATCCACTTCCTGTTGGGTCATCGCTGTAGTTTTAAGTAAATCCACTTCATCCTGAATTGCTTGTTGTGCTTCTTGCAAAGAGATGCCCGGCGCAGGTAAGGCAGAAATACCAAACAGGCTGTCGCCGCGATTATAGGGATCATAAGAAACGCTGACAGAGGTCAGAATTTTACGATCACGTACCAATCGGTCTTGCAGGCGCGAAGAAATGCCACTGTCCAAAAGACTGCGAATAATGGTCAAGGCATAAGCATCTTGGGGGTTTTTGGCAGTGCCAAGGGATTTTACATTCCAGGTCATGTACAGATTGGGCACCTGAACATTGCTATTGATCTCCATATGGCGATAACCCAAACGCTCAAACTCCAGTACATCATTGCGTGCTGGGGTTGGACGTGCGGGAATGTCAGCAAAATATTTTTGTACCTGAGCCAAAGCAGCTTCAGATTCTACATTTCCAACAATCACCAGAATGGCATTATTCGGACTGTACCAGTCCCGATACCATTTTTTGACATCATTCAACTGAATATTATTCAGAGTTTTCATGTGTCCAATCACCGGCTGACGGTAGTGGCTGGTCGGATAACTGATCCATTTAAACCGTTCAAAGGCTTGCGCACGCGGATTGTCATCGGTGCGCTGGCGCCGTTCTTCCATGACGACTTTAATTTCTGGCTCGAAGTCCTGCTGTCGAAGTAATAAATTACTCATCCGGTCAGATTCAAGTTCCAGGGCCATAGGAAAATAGGCTTTAGGATAAAGCTGATAATAATTGGTGTAATTGGTGAAGGTAGCCGCATTGATACTGCCGCCATAAATCCGGCTAAGACGGGTAAATTCATCATTCGGTACTTTATGGGTGCCTTTGAACATCATATGTTCAAGCGCATGTGATACCCCCAGAATATTTCCAGATTCATCGCTGCTGCCGACTTTGTACCAGATTTGTGTCATTACCATGGGCGCACGATGGTCTTCCCGAATAATGACTTTTAAACCGTTACTTAAAGTGGTTTCAAAAGTAGTCCGTGACAATTCGCTTCGGGTTTGTGCCTGAACCGAGTTAAAACTCAGGCTAAGCAAGACTGCTGCACCGAGTGGATAAAGCGTCTGTTTGATCATTTGCGAGAAAGAGGAGATAGTCAAAAAGGTGATGAACACTAGATCTCCTGAAATAGGCGTTTGTATTTAGAGTTATTTTTAATAAATGCGTGCATGAAAGCAACCGAGAGCTGTAGCTTTTTGGTATGTTTGTCCAGCATTTGCATTGCTAGCTGCAAAGCAGGCAAGTTATGGTAGAATCTGGGTTTTTAACGCAATGCTTTTCAAGGATTCGGCATGCAACAGCAATCTAATGGGCAAAACAAATTTTTGATTGATGCTGATATCGGAGATGATGATGTCACATTACCGAGCTTACCTGCGGTCAATGTGCCTATCGTAGAAACGCCAAGCGAAACAGCTGTAGTTTCTGCACCTGTCGAAACAGAAACTGAAAATGAAGATTCTGCGGCGAAAGGTGGCTTCTTTAGCCGTATGAAAGTGGGTTTAACCAAAACCCGTAAAAACCTTGCCGATGGGATGGTAAATATCCTGATCGGTGGTAAAGAAATTGATGATGAATTATTAGAAGAAGTCGAAGAGCAGCTTCTGGTGGCCGATATCGGTGTGGAAGCCACCAAGACCATTATCGCTAACCTGACTGAACGTACGGCACGTGGTGATTTGATCTATTCGCATTCACTCTATAAAGCGCTTCAGGAAGAACTGGTGGCTTTATTGGCACCACGGGTAAAACCGCTGCATATTGATCCGAATAAATCGCCTTATGTGATTCTGGTAGTTGGTGTGAATGGTGTCGGTAAAACGACTACCATTGGCAAGTTGGCAAAGCGCCTGCAAGGTGAAGGCAAGACCGTCATGTTGGCAGCAGGCGATACTTTCCGTGCGGCTGCAACTGAACAGCTCCAGATCTGGGGTGAGCGTAATAATATTGCGGTTGTTGCTCAGGGTCATGGTGCTGACTCAGCTTCAGTGATTTTCGATGCTTTTGAAAGTGCGCGTGCCAAAGGTGTGGATGTATTGATTGCAGACACAGCGGGCCGTTTGCATAACAAAGGTCATTTGATGCAGGAATTGACTAAAGTAAAACGTGTAATGCAGAAAATCGATGCCACTGCACCTCATGAAGTGATGTTGGTGGTCGATGCCGGTACTGGTCAGAATGCTATTAATCAGGTCGAGATGTTTGATGAGGCGGTAGGCTTGACGGGCTTAACTATTACCAAACTTGATGGTACTGCCAAAGGTGGGGTACTGTTTAATATTGCCAGTCGTACTCATGTGCCGATTCGCTTTATTGGTGTGGGTGAAAAAATTGATGACTTGCGTCCATTCTCTGCCAAATCTTTTGTTGCTGCATTATTTGAAACTGAAAAATAAATAATGCGCAATGCTTCACACAAACTCCGCCAAGTGCGGATTTTGTTGTTTTTGGCTGGTTTGAGTGTTGTAAAAATCAACAGCAAAACCACCACTAAATCTGCCTATCTTAATAAAGGCCTTATAATTGTAGGGGATTCTCTAAGCTGATTTGGCTTGTTTGTTGTGGGGTAGAAAATGGCATTGCTAAATAAGATTGGTCAGGTATTAACAAGCGATATAACCAAGGATTTTAAATTTTCAAGAAAAAATAAACTGAATGATGATTTAGAACTGACTTTTGTCGATCAATTGAAAAAGCGCCGTAGTATCGATCAACTCGGTAAGCGGGTACATTATAGTCAGGCTTATCTTGGCGAAATCATTCAGGAAGCAGTGCGGAGTTGTCCTTCGGCTTATGATTCTCAAACTACGCGCATTGTGGTGTTATTTGCAGATTCTCATCATCAATTCTGGGAAATTGTGAAACAGGTGCAGCGTCAGTATATGCCGGCACATATTTACGAAGGAATTGAAATCAAGTTGAATCAATGTGCTGCGGCCTATGGCACGGTTTTATTTTATGAAGATCAAGCCGTGATTCAACAATTACAAAAGAAAATGCCATTAAATAGTGAGGATTTTCCAGCATGGTCGGAACAAACTTCCGGTATGGCGCAATTTGCCGTATGGACGACGCTGGCAGATTCTGGCTTAGGGGCATCCTTACAGCACTATAATCCACTGATTGATGAAAGGGTCGCAGAGCATTTTCAGATTGAAAAGAACTGGTTGTTACGCGCACAACTTTGCTTTGGGTCAATTGAACAAACAGTAGCAGAAAAATTACAAAAACCGGATCAGCATCGTTTCAAAGTATTTAATTAAAAGTTTATAGAACACTTTATATGTGACAGCATGGAAGCTGCGGATAAAATCAGATACAAATACGCTACTCAGATCTAAATCTGATTGTTCTATAAATAAAACACATTGTTATCGAAATGCACCTGTCTTGGGTGCTTAAAGCACGTAATATAACTTTATCGATTTTCAAATAACCAAAATATACAGAGGTGGGTTCATGGCATTTTTAGATCAAATCAAACAACGCCGTAGCATTTATTCAATTGGAAAAAATGTAGATCTGGATCAAGCAGAAATTGAGAAAATCATTAAAGATGCGGTGAAGCACAGTCCGTCATCTTTTAACTCGCAAACCTCGCGTGTGGTGATTTTATTTGGTCAATCACATGATACTTTCTGGCATATTGTACGTGAAACTTTACGTGACCTGGTTTCAGCAGATGCATTTGAATCAACTAATAGCAAGATCAATGCTTTTGCTGCGGGTTATGGTACCGCATTGTTTTATGAAGATCAGAATGTGGTGAAGTCGATGCAGGAGCAGTTTGCACTCTATGCCGATAACTTCCCGGTCTGGTCTGAGCATTCTTCCGCTATTGCACAGTTTGCAACCTGGACCGCTTTGGCAGAAAAAAATATCGGTGCTTCATTGCAGCACTACAATCCAATTATTGATGAAGAAGTCGCACAAACTTTCGAGATTCCATCTCACTGGAAGCTTCGCGCTCAACTGGTATTTGGGTCAATTGAAGCACCTGCAGGTGAAAAAACCTTTATGGATGATGCAGAGCGCTTTAAGACTTTTGCATAAATGATTTTAGATTATAAAAAAAGAAGCACTTTGATGCTTCTTTTTTTATGTCTTAGAGTTGGATTTGGATATGATGTGATATCTCTAGCAAATAAATGCTAAAAACACAGGCTGTATCGCTCTAGCTTATGTCATAAGATTGTCATTTAAGCGCGGCATAGTGCAGCTAATTTTTAATAAACAACCAAAAATGAGTAAAGGATATGGGTTTACGTATTGCGGCAACTGCAGCAGTGTTTCTGTTTAGCACACCAGTTTTTTCGGCAGTGACCGTCACAGTACCTGAAGAAATAAAAATTGTTGCCGTAAATGATCAAGAGGTGAACTCGGGTCTATTACGTTCTAATCAGACTTATAGCTTGGATGCAGGTGTAAATGCGATCAGCGTACGCTATAACGAATTTTTCCAGCATTCAGACAATTCACATGACATTTTAAAGTCAGGTGTGGTTACGGTAAAAACACCAAGCCTTAAAGATGGTGAAACTTACCGTTTAGCACTTATTCAGGCGCCTAAAGATTTTGATGCAGCGCAAAAATATAAAGATCAGCCCATTATTGGCCTATATGATGCGAAAAATCAGCTCTTAGTCCAGCAGGCGGGCGCTAAAGATGCAGCGAAACCATGGTTTGGAAATCGCGTGTTGACTAAAAAAGTAGATATGACAACTCAAGCTGCGACACCAGTTAATCAACCTTCAGCTGTATATACTCAGTCAGCAGACCAGAATGATCAGCAGCTGATTCAATTATGGCAGAAAGCTTCTAAAGCTGAACGTCAAAAATTTATGACTTGGCTCGCTGAGCAGACAAATTAAAATATTTTGATGAAGAATCAAAAAGATCACCATTGAGGTGATCTTTTTTTATGAGATGAAGGCTAGAAAATTAACATTTGCTTAAACTTTTCATGCGGAATTAGCTAGAAAAACGCAAAAAAGTGTTAAAAATAGCCTTTTAGATTAAAAAATAAACGTATGATTGGTTTTTTTGAATATTTTTAAGAAAAGTCCTTGCGCTCGTTTTGAAACTGTATAGAATACGCAGCACACCAACGCAATGCATGAAACGAAACGTTAAGTGATTGGGTTGGAGCTTGAAACTGACGAGGTTTTAAGAAGATCATTAAGAGATTATGAAGAACAACTTGTGTGGATTTTTACTGGTTGATTGATCGAAATTATTTTCATTGATTGATGGTAGAAATTACTCGAAGTTTATTTGAGAAATATTT